>NZ_QTQD01000053.1:0-31915 GCF_003858025.1 Burkholderia sp. Bp9004
GAAAAGCCGTTCGTGACGAGCGGGATCCGTCTGGGTTCGCCGGCGATGACGACGCGCGGCTTCGGCCCGGCGGAAGCGGAGACGGTCGGCAACCTGATCGCCGACGTGCTGGAAGCGCCGGAAGATGCGGTGACGATCGAGCGCGTTCGTGGCCTGGTCGCGGAGCTGACCAAGCGTTTCCCGGTCTACGGCTAAGACGCGGCAATCGGGTTTGACCGCCAACGCGGTTGAACCTCGTTCGCTGCGACGCGACTAAAAAAAATCCGGCTCGCACACCGCGAGCCGGATTTTTGCGCTGTGCGCGAATCGGTGTCGCGTCACACGCTCGGATCGACATTCGCCTCGAGTTCGCGAATGCGCGCGTCATTGCGCGTGTCCTTGAGCATCGGCGGCCCGGCGAAGGTCGTGCGCACACCGAAGCCGTACCAGATGACCATCAGTACTGCCACGAACGCGACGAGCACGTAGAGCACCTTCTCGTTCGGCGGCTGGATGCCGACGTACGCGAGCACGCAGGCGCCCACCAGCGCGAGCAGCGCGCACGGCTTCGACCAGATGCCCAGCCGGAACGGGCCCATTTCGGTCCACGTGCGGCCTTCGGCGAGCATCCCCGAGCCGATCGGCATCGCATACGAGATGAACAGGAACACGGCACTGCCCGCGCTCAACACCGAGAACGCGTCGCCGTACAGCGTGACGACGATTGCAAGCACCGCGCAGGTCCAGATCGCGGGCCCGGGCGTCCGATGATTGTGATTCACGCTGCGCAGCAGCTTCGACGCCGGCAGCCCGCCGTCGCGCGCGAACGCATACATCATGCGCGAGGTCGACATGATCGCGGCGAGCCCGCACACGTAGTTGATGAAGAACATCGCGAGCTCGAGGCACACGCGCAACGTTTTCGGAATCGGCGCGAGGATGGCTTCGAAGAAGCCGGTGCCCTGCTTCATCGCGGCGGTCAGGTCCGGCATGACCAGCACGAACGTGCACACCATCACGTAGCCGAACGCCGCGGACCAGAACACCGAGCCGATGATGCCGCGCGGCACGTTCTTCGCCGCGTCGTGCGTTTCTTCCGACGTGTGCGCGGATGCGTCGAAGCCCGTGATCGTGTAGGTCACCAGCAGCAGGCCGGACAGGAACGCGAGCGGCATGCTCTGTTTCGGCCAGGCGCTGCCGTCGACGTGCGTGTAATTGGTGAAGGTGACGAGCCGATGCAGGTCGAACGCGACCGGTGAGTAGACCAGGAGCGACACGACCAGCGCGATCGTCACGACGAAGATCAGGTAGCCGGACAGGTCGGTGATCTTGCTCGCGATCCTGATGCCGCGTGCGTTCAGGATCGCCTGCGACAGGGTGATGACCGCGATGAACGCGGTCTGATGCCACCATGTCAGGCTGTCCGGACTGACGCCGAACATCGGTGCGATCAGCGTCTTGAAGAACGGATCGTAGGTGCCGAAGTTGATCGCTGCGATCACGAAGATCAGCCCGATCAGGTTGAGCCATGCCGTCATCCACCCCCATTTCTTCCCGCCGAGGATGGCGCCCCAGTGATAGAGGCCGCCGGCGGTCGGAAACGCGGACGCGATCTGCGACATCGATACCGCCACGATCAGCGCGAACAGCGAGCCGAGCGGCCAGCCGAGGCCGATCGATGCGCCGCCGGCCGCGGAAAACGCCAGCTGAAACGCCGTGATGCCGCCCGACAGAATGCAGATCACCGAAAACGACACGGCGAAGTTCGAGAAGCCGTTCATGCGTCTCGACAGCTCCTGCGCGTATCCCATCTTGTGGAGAAGGCTTACGTCACTGTCGGTGCCCAAGTCAGGCTGGATTTTCGCGTCCATGTTCGCTCCGTCACGAATGTCCTGCATGGCAGGACCGTCATCGCTGCCCGGGCCCGGCACGGCGGCCCGCTCCTGGAATTCGTCGGCGGCACGCGACGTCATGGGTGAATGACGAGTCGCTTTCCGGTCCGATGCGGGAACGTTATGAAGCCAAATCTCGCGGCGCTATCGGATTTCGGCAATGCACCCGAAACTCCGGGCGGATGCACCGTTCGGAGGCATCGCATGCCGGGTTGAAGTTTTGTAAGAAATCCGTACGGATCGAGGATGATCCGTGCTTGTCGAACCTCGATACCCGGGGAAAAAAGTGCCCGCTGGAGTGGCATCAACCCGCGTGGCGAAGCGGGTTGACGGAAGAGGCGACTTCAGGAGACGGGCAGATGGATGCGGAACAGCGCAGTATCGAATTCATCCCGGTCACCGAATGGTACGGGACGCCCTCGCGACGCTCCACGATCCTGTTCAGCGTGAACATTCAGGTGACGGTGCTCGTGCCCGCGCGATCGCGCACCGTGCCGTCGGCTTCGTGCGCGAATGCGGGCGATGCCCGGTTACATGCGGGTTGCGCTCAGACCGTTGCGGTCCGCCGCGCCGTCAGGCGATTCCACAGCATCCCGGCGCGGCTCCCGCTGCGGCAATACGCGAGCACCGGCTTCGGCAGCGCGTCGACCAGCGCGCCGAACGCATCGACTTCCGCATCGCCGATCCGGTCGCGTTCGACCGGCAGATAGCGCGCGTCGAGGCCGAGTTCGCGCGCGGCGGCGGCGATTTCCTCGAATGCCGGCTGATCGGCGCTTTCGCCGTCCGGCCGGTTGCAGATCACCGCGCGAAAGCCTGCGTTGCGAATCGCCTTCAGGTCCGCCGGCGTGATCTGTCGCGATGCGGTGAACCCGGTCGCCGCCGCGTCACGGCATTGCTCGAGCGCGCGCGCGAAACACGCGATCGCGAAATCGACGTCCTGCTCCGTTGTGAAGCGGCCAAAGCTGATGCGCACCGTGCGGCCCGCGGCTTCGGCGTCGAGGCCGATCGCGGTCAACACGTGGGACGGCGCGCCGCTGGTCGAGTTGCACGCGGAGGTCGACGACACGGCGAGCGAATCGCCGAGCATGAACGGGAAGAAGCCCGGCACGTTGACCGTCAGGCTCAACGTGTGCGGGATGCGGCGTGCCGCCGCCGCGTTGTGCGTGATGCCGCCGAGCGCGAGCAGCGCGTCCTTCAGGCGTGCGCTGAGCGCCGCGATCCGCACGGCTTCGCGCTCGAGTTTTTCCGCGGCCAGCTCGCAGGCGGTGCCCATGCCGACGATCTGGTGCGTCGCGAGCGTGCCCGAGCGCAGGCCGCGCTCGTGTCCGCCGCCGTGGATCTGCGGCGCGATAAGGTCGGCGATCTCGCGGCGGACGAACAGCGCGCCGATGCCCTTGGGGCCATACACCTTGTGCGCGGACATCGACAGCAGATCGATGCCGAGCGCGCGCACGTCGATCGGTGTCTTGCCGAGCGCCTGCGCGGCGTCGACGTGCAGCAGCGCGCCGGCCGCATGCACGATGCGCGAGATCGCGCCAATGTCGGTCAGCGTGCCGAGTTCGTTGTTGACGAGCATCAGCGACACCAGGCCCGTGTCGGGGCCGATCGCCGCGGCCACGGCGTCGACGGTGATTTCGCCGTCGGCGGTGGGCGACAGGTAGGTCGCGGTCATGCCGCGCTTCGACAGGTTCGCCATCGTGTCGAGGATGGCCTTGTGTTCGATGCGGCTCGTGATCAGGTGGCGCTTGTCGGTCGCGGTCTCCGCATAGCCTTTCAGCGCGAGGTTGTTCGATTCGGTGGCGCCCGACGTCCAGACGATCTCGTCGGCATCCGCGCCGATCAGCGCGGCGACCTGCGCGCGTGCGTGCTCGACCTTTTCCTTCGCCAGCCGGCCGGCGGCGTGCGAACTCGACGCGGGATTGCCGAAGATGCCGTCGGCGCCCAGGCAGGCCGTCATCGCTTCGATCACGCGGGGATCCGCGGGGGTGGTGGCCGCGTAGTCGAGGTAGTGCAGCGGGGTGGTATCGCTCATGTCCTTCTCTGGCTCTTTCTTTTCGTAACGGGAGAAATGATACGAGGAGGAGCGGGGAAAAAGGATCCAAAATGGGTTGGCGCTTCGCCGATGCGTGGAAAAATATTCCATCGACGTTGATTTAAGTGGAATCGTATCCTGTTGTCTCCTGGTGGCACCCGGCAACGATCGGCCGATGTCCATGAGGGATTCCCCCGGTGACGCACGCATTCGCGCCGTTTCGTCCGTGCCGCCGCGCGTTCCGCGCCTCCGGCTGACGCCTCCCGCACCGATGCCCCGATTATTTGCGTTTCGCGAATGGCGCGTTCGCCGGATGTTCCATACCCGATCTGCGTGCGCGCACCTATCGTTCGGGCGTCGGCTGATTGAATTCGACGCCTGCAACCGGAAAGGCGGCCGCCACTTCCTCGCGGCTCACGTCGCATCGCACACACAAGACAACGGACCTGGCTCATGCACGGACGCCCCCGGCGCGTGCAGGCGGACCGGTCCACGGAGACGGACATGAAAGCAAACGAGTGGGATACCTCCTATGAGTGGAAGGCGGTGACGCTGCTGGCGCTCGGTTTCGGGCTGGTCGGCCTCGACCGCTGGCTCATCGCGCCGCTGTTCCCTTCGATCATGAAGGACCTGCACCTGACCGCGCAGGACGTCGGCAACTGCATCGGCGTGCTCGGCCTGTCGTGGGGCATCTTCGCGGCGCTGATGGGCGGCATTTCCGACAAGATCGGCCGCCGCAAGGTCCTGATCCCGGCGATCATCGCGTTCTCGCTGCTGTCGGGCTTCTCGGGGCTCGCGGGCGGGCTGCTCGGGCTGATCGCGATTCGCGCTCTGATGGGCGTCGCCGAAGGCTCGTTCTGCCCGACCAGTTTCGCGGCCACCGCCGACGCGTCGCATCCGCGGCGGCGCGGCCTGAACCTCGGGCTGCAGCAAAGCGGCTTCGCGCTGTTCGGGCTCGCGCTGTCGCCGATCATCGCGACGCAGCTGCTCAATGTCGTGTCGTGGCGCTGGGTGTTCGCGCTCGTGGCGATTCCTGGGCTGATCCTCGGCGCGATCATGTTCTTCGTGATCCGCGAGCCGAAGCGCGCGAGGGAGGTGGTGTCGGAACACGCGCCGGCGTCGCTCGGCCATGTGCTGAAGAGCCGCAACATCCTCGTCGCGATGGGCGCGCTGTGCTGTGCGATGACCGGCGTGTTCGTGCTCGGCGCACTGCTGCCGCTGTACCTGACGGATTACCTTGGGCTCGGCACGCAGAAGATGGGCCTCGTGGTGTCGGCGATCGGCTTCGGCGGCTTTCTCGGGCAGTTCGGGCTGCCGGGCCTGTCCGACCTCGTGGGCCGCCGCCTCGCGAGCATCGTCGGTTTCGCCGGCACGGCGGTGATGCTCTACGTGTTCCGCGGGCTGGGTCCGCAGCCGCTCGTGCTGTTCGCGGTGCTGTTCGTCGCATCGTTCTTCACGCTCGGGCTGGTGTCGCTGCTGTCGGGCCCCGTGGCGACCGAAGCCGCGCCCGTCGGCCTCGTTTCGACGTCGATCGGCGTGGTGGTCGGTTGCGGCGAGATCTTCGGCGGCGGCATCGCACCGGCGATGGGCGGCTACGTTGCCGCACACTTCGGGATCCAGAACATCCTGTGGCTGCCGATGGGGGCCGTGCTGCTCGGCATCGTGGTCAGCTTGCTGCTGCGGGAAACCGCGCCGGCCGTGCTGCAGCGTCGCGTGGGCTTGCAGCCGGAGCTGTCGGCAGGCAAGCAGCCGTAACGTACCCTCGGTCATGCTCGCGCCAGGCAGTCGGCGGGATTGACACCCGCCAGGAGACAGTGTGACGCGTTCGGCATGACCCAACCGGCCGGCAGGTGCGGTTAGACTGCCGGTTTCGCTTTCGGAAAGGGCGCGGTATGGACCGGTTTCTGAGCATCGAAGCATTCGTCAGGGTTGCGGAGGCGAGCAGTTTTGCGGAAGCGGCGCGACAGCTTGGGGTCACCAGTTCGGTCGTGACGAACCGCATCCAGCAGCTGGAGAAGTTCGTCAACGCGCCGCTGTTCCATCGCAGCACGCGCCACGTGCGCCTGTCCGAAGTCGGCGAGACCTTCTACCGCGAATGCGCCGAGGTGGTCGGGCGCGTCAACGAGCTGACCGACCAGATGCGCGAACTGCGCGCGACGCCGACCGGGCGGCTGCGGATCCAGATGCTGCCCGGTTTCGCGCTCGATCACTTCGGCGTGCCGCTCGCCGAATTCAATCGCCGCTACCCAGGCATTCAGCTCGACATCATCGTCAATGACCGTGTCGTGGACCCTGTCGAAGAAGGGTTCGACATCGCGTTCCAGATCTTCCCGCCGATATCCGAGTCGCTGATCGAGCGGCGCCTGTTCGTGGTGCGACGCCTTTTCTGCGCGTCGCCGGCCTACCTCGAAGCGCATGGTGCGCCACAACATCCACGCGAATTGCTGCAGCACACCACGGCGCTGTATTCCGGCTATCCGTCGCGCAACCGCTGGACCCTGACGCGCGGCGACGAGGTCTTCGAGATGGAGTTGCCCGGCATGATCCGCTCGAACTCCGTGCACCTGCTGCGCGAATATGCGCTGACGGGCGGCGGTGTCGTCTGCCTGCCCACGCTGGTTGCGAGCGACGCGCTCGTCGCGGGCCGGCTGGTGCCCATCCTCACCGATTTCCAGATCGCGCCGCTGAGCTTTGCCGCCGTTTATCCTGCAACGCAGCGACAGGCGTTGAAGGTGAAGGCGCTGGTCGAATTCCTCGTCGAATACATCGGCGACGAGTCGCCGTGGGACCGTCCACTGCTGGAGCGCGGCTGGGTTCGCTGAACGAAGCGATTATTCGCGAATCGCAAATGCCGTAGTCGCGCTCCGTTGCCTTGTTGAGGGGCGCCCTTGCCCCTAGAGTTGAATCCAACAAGCGGTTCAACTCAGGAGACAGCAATGACCGACGCGGCATTCCATACCGTCTTTGGCTCGCTCGACAGCCATACCAAGGGCGAGATCGAAATCACCAGCGGCAGCGCAAAACACTACGCCTTCTCGAACGTATTCGAGATCGCATCGAAGTCGGCTCCCTACGAAAAGGTCGTCGCCGGCAAGAACCTCGAATACGTGATCGAAGTGCTGCGGACCGACGGCCAGTCGCCTTGGTTCGCGTGCGCGCACGACGAGTTCGCGATCCAGATGGATGGCGAAGTCCGCATCGAATTCATCAAGCTCGACAACCCGCCGACCACCGGCCGCGGCACCGTGAGCGCCGGCACGCAGCCGGCGGGCCGCGAGATGGGCTACGTCGTCCTGCGCAAGGGGCATCAGGCACTGCTGCCGGCCGGCTGCGCGTATCGCTTCGCCGCCGGCAAGCCGGGCGTCGCGCTCGTGCAGACCGTGCTCGGCGAGCTGTCCGTCGAGAAGTGGGCCGACATCTGCCTGTGCTGATCCATCCGACTGCCCCATTCAAACATTCCAGGAGACACGTTATGGCCACCCTCGAGACCCTCGATCTTTCCGCTGGCTTTGCCGCCGATCTGGTGCAGGCCACGGAAGCCGATGCCGTCACCGGTTACCGCCGCTTCCGGCTCGGCGAGTTCGCGTTCCAGCGCGACGAATACTTCGTGAAAATCAGCTGGCCTGCGAAAGGCCGCACGCGCACGCATGCGATGCCCGCGGACGCATTCCTGCGCGCGATGATGCGTGACGTCGCATGGGGTTTCTTCTACGGCTGGGTGAACTTCGATCACGTGTTCGGCACGCGCAATCACTACGGCAAGGTCGACGTCTATGCGGGCACCTTCAACGGGATCCTGAAGGAGGCCGGCGTCGACTACACCGAGACGTTCGAAACACCGACGATCATGGCGACCTTCAAGGCCATGCTGCACGACTGGACCAACGAAGGCTTCGATCCGTTCGCCGCACCCGAGGAAACCGGCACGGCATTCGGCCGCAAGCACGGCGAGAACGGCGCGGCGATCGAACGCACGCGCATCGCGACGCGCCGCATGCCGGGCCTCGAAGGCGACTCGCCGCTGCGCGACGATCTGCCGGTCAACCGCGCGTTCCTCGACGTCGGCCAGGACGAACCTGAAGTGCACGTGAAGCCGGGCTTCGAAGGCGAACTGCACGCGTTCAACCTGTTCAAGTACCTGTCGCGTTCGGACGTGACGTGGAATCCGTCGGTCACGTCCGTGTGCGGGCGCAGCCTGTTCTGCCCGACCACCGAGGAATTCATCCTGCCGGTGTTCCACGGCAACGACCGCGTCGAATGGTTCCTTCAGTTGTCCGACGAAATCGTATGGGACATCGGCGACAAGAACACCGGTGCGCCGCGCGCGCGCATCACGATGCGGGCCGGCGACATCTGCGCGATGCCCGCCGACATCCGCCACCAGGGCTATTCGACGAAGCGCTCGATGCTGCTGGTCTGGGAAAACGCGACACCGAACCTGCCGCAGCGATACGAGAGCGGCGAGCTGGCGCCGTATCCGATCGAGTTTTAAGCCGCACTTCAGCAAAAAATCGAGGACGATTCATGCAAACCCAACTTTTCATCGACGGGCGCTTCGTTGACGCCGTCGAGCGCGGCACGATCGACGTGCTCAATCCGCACGACGGCTCGCTGATCACGAAGATCGCCGCCGCCACCGCGGTGGACGTGGACCTGGCGGTCGAAGCCGCGTCCCGCGCGTTCCCGGCGTGGTCGGCCATGGCGGCGGCCGAGCGCGGCCGATTGCTGCTGCGCCTCGCCGACGCGATCGAAGCCAACGCCGAGGAACTCGCACAACTGGAATCGCTGGACACCGGCCACCCGATCCGCGATTCGCGCGCGCTCGACGTGCCGCGCACGGCAGCATGCTTCCGCTACTTCGGCGGCATGGCCGACAAGCTGCAGGGCTCGGTGATTCCCGTCGAAACCGGCTTCCTGAACTATGCGCAGCGCGCACCGATCGGCGTCGTCGGCCAGATCGTGCCGTGGAATTTCCCGCTGATGTTCACGAGCTGGAAGATGGGGCCGGCGCTGGCGGCAGGCAACACGGTCGTGCTCAAGCCGTCGGAGATCACGCCGCTGTCGACGCTGCGCGTCGTCGAACTGATGGCCGAAGTCGGGTTCCCCGCAGGTGTCGTCAATATCGTCCCCGGCTACGGTCATACGGCCGGCCAGCGGCTCGCCGAGCACCCCGGGGTCGGGAAGATCGCGTTCACCGGTTCGACGGCAACGGGCCGCCGGATCGTCGAGGCCTCGCAGGGCAACCTGAAGCGCGTGCAGCTGGAACTGGGCGGCAAGGGCGCGAACATCGTCTTCGACGATGCGAACCTCGATGCCGCCATCAACGGCGCCGCGTGGGCGATCTTCCACAACCAGGGGCAGGCGTGCATTGCGGGTTCGCGTCTCGTGCTGCATGAACGCATCGCCGACGAATTCCTCGAGCGCTTCGTGTCGCTAGCTTCGTCGATCCGCGTCGGCAACCCGCTGGACCCGGACACCGAGATGGGCCCGCTGACGTCGAAGCAGCACCTCGACCGCGTGCTGTCGTTCGTCGACGTCGCGCGTGAGCAGGGCGGCCGCGTGCTCGCGGGCGGCAGTGCGCCGCAGGATGCCGCACTCGCCAACGGCTACTACGTGCGCCCGACCGTCATCGAAGCGAAGCATGCCACCGATCGCGTCGCGCAGGAGGAAGTGTTCGGCCCGTTCGTCACCGTGCTGCGCTTCGGCAGCGACGAGGAAGCGCTGTCGATCGCCAACGCAACCGAATACGGGCTCGGCAGCGGCCTGTGGACCAACGATCTTTCCCGCGCACACAAGATGGCGTCGCAGATCGACGCGGGCATGTGCTGGATCAACTGCTACAAGCGCGTCAATCCGGGCAGCCCGTTCGGCGGTGTCGGCAAGTCGGGCTACGGCCGCGAGATGGGCTTCGAGGCGATGCACGACTACACGGAAGCGCGCTCGGTGTGGGTCAACGTCGACGGCAAGGTGCCGCCGCACTTCAAGCGTTGAGGCCGGGATGGAGCGCTTCGTCTATCAGGGAACGCCGTCCCGCGTCGTGTTCGAATGGGGTGCGCTCGAACGGTTGCCGGACGAGTTGTCCGCGCTCGGCGCGCAGCGGGCGCTGATTCTGTCGACGCCGGAACAGCAGCCGCTCGCCGAACGGGTCAGGGGCGTGCTTGGCGAGCGCGCCGCCGGCGTATGCGCGCAGGCCGTGATGCACGTGCCGGTCGAAGTCGCGCGTGCCGCACGCGAGATGGCCGCCGAACTCGGCGCGGACTGCTGCATCGCGATTGGCGGCGGCTCGACGATCGGGCTTGGCAAGGCGATCGCGCTCGAGTCGTCGCTGCCGATCCTCGCCGTGCCGACGACTTACGCGGGCTCGGAGATGACGCCGATCTTCGGGCTCACGGAAGGCCGGCTGAAGCGCACGGGGCGCGATGCGCGCGTGCTGCCGCGTACCGTGCTTTATGACCCGTCCCTGACGCTGTCGCTGCCGCCGGGGATTTCGGCGGCGTCGGGTGTCAATGCGATGGCGCACGCGGTCGAAGCGCTCTACGCGGAAGATGCGAACCCGGTGATCAGCCTGATGGCCGAGGAGTCGATCCGTGCGCTCGGCGAGGCACTGCCCGCGATCGTTCGCGCGCCCGACGACCGCGAGATGCGCAGCCGCGCGTTGTATGGCGCATGGCTCGCCGGCACGTGTCTCGGCGCGGTCGGCATGGCGTTGCACCACAAGCTGTGTCATACGCTCGGCGGCACCTTCAACCTGCCGCATGCGCAGACGCACGCCGCGATGTTGCCGCATACCGCCCACTACAACCATGCCGCGGCGCCCGACGCGCTGCGCCGTGTCGCGCGGGCGCTGGGCGGCACCGACGCGGCCGACGCCGGCCCGCTGTTGTTCCGGTTGAATCGGCAACTGGGCCTGTCGGCGGCGCTTGCCGACATCGGGATGCCGGAAGCGGGCCTCGACGAAGCCGCCGACCTCGCCTGCCGGAATCCGTATGCGAACCCGCGGCCGATCGAACGTGCGCCGATTCGCGAATTGCTTCAGCATGCGTGGGAAGGACGCGAGCCGCATTGAGCGGCCGGCTGCATCACAGGAGACGAACGTGACGAATGAGCATCATGATGACGGCGATACGCGGCTGACCGAGCAGGTCGTCGCCAGCTTCGACGGTACGTCGAACCCGCGCTTGCGCGTGCTGATGCAGAGCCTCGTGCGGCATCTGCATGCGTTCGTGCGCGAGACGGAGCTGACCGAGGCCGAGTGGATGGCCGCGATTCGCTTCCTGACCGAAACCGGGCAGATGTGCGACGACGTCGTGCGCCAGGAATTCATCCTGCTGTCGGACACGCTGGGCGTGTCGATGCTGGTCGATGCGATCAACCATCGCTTCGCCACCGGCGCGACGGAAACGACCGTATTCGGCCCGTTCTACATCGAAGGCATGCCCGAGCGCGCGTATGGCGAGAGCATGGCGTTCACGCCCGGCACGCCCGTCGTCGTGCATGGCCGCGTGCTCGACACCGACGGCGCGCCGGTGCGCGACGCCGTGCTCGACGTGTGGCAGACCGCGGAGAACGGCATGTATTCCGGGCAGGACAAGGCGCAGCCGCACGGCAATCTGCGCGGCCGCTACCGGACCGATGCAGAAGGCCGTTATGCGATCACGACGATTCTGCCGGTCAGCTACCCGATTCCGACCGACGGCCCGGTCGGGAAGATGCTCGATGCCACCGGCCGTCATCCGTGGCGGCCCGCGCATCTGCACTTCATGATCGACGCGCCCGGCTACCGCAAGCTCGTCACGCATCTGTTCGACGAGGAGGACGCGTATCTGAACTCGGATGCCGTCTTCGGCGTGAAGCCGTCGCTGATGGTTGCCTATCGTCCGCGTGCGGCGGGCGATGAACTCGCGCGCCGTGTCGGATTGAGCGGCGCATACCGCGAAGCGACGTACGACTTCGTGCTCGACCGGAACTGACCAACATGGCGCGATTCTTTGCAGTGTTTGCGACGGACCAGCCCGGGATGCGCGAAGTGCGCGACCGCGTGCGGTCCACGCACCGGACCTATCTGCGCGCCGCCGCGCAGCACGGCGTGTATGTGCGGCTCGGCGGCCCGACGCTCGATCCGCAGGGCGATGCGATGAACGGCACGCTGCTCGTCGTCGAGGCGGACGACATCGATGCGGTGATGCAGTTCGTCGGCAACGATCCGTACGTGAAAGAAGGGCTGTTCTCGCGGGTGGAGGTTCGACCGTGGGACTGGAGCCTTGGCAATCCCGAGCGGAGAGCGTGAGTCATGGGTGCCGCGCAACTCTGCCGCTTCTCCGATGTGCCGGATGGCGGGGCACGGGTCGTCGACGAAGCGTGCATCGGGCGTCCTGTCATCGTCGTGCGGCGTGGAGAGCAGGTGTGGGCTTACGTGAATCGTTGCCCGCATTTCTCGGTTCCGCTCGACTTCGTGCCGGGCAACGTTTCCTGTTACCGATCCCAGGTGCTGATGTGTGCGCATCACAGCGCGCTGTTCAGGTTCGACGATGGCGTGTGCATCGACGGACCGTGTTCGGGTGCCGGGCTGGAAGCCGTGGCTGTCGAAGTGGATTCGGCGGCGTGGGTGATCTGTCGGAGCGCTTGATCCGGAAAGTCGGATTGCCCAGCGGAAATCGGTCCGTGCGGTAATCGCATCACGCGGGATGAAATGGAGAATGAGCGGGACTTCATTCGTTCAATTCAATCAGTAAAGCTAATCGAATACCAGTTTTCCGACCTGGATGAATGCGAAGCCGGGCTGGGGAAGTCGTTGTTTCACGAAGCATCGGGCGAGTACCCGCGAGACAGTGGGCGACCGGTTCGCATTGACAGAAAAAAGACGGAGACACAATGAAACTGAGGTTTGGAGCAGTCGCGATGCTTGTCATCGCGCAGGGTGCATACGCGCAGAGCAGCGTGACCATGTTCGGTCTGATCGACAGCGGCATCTCGTATGTCAGCAACGAGGCCGGTGGAAAGAACGTCAAGTTCGACGACGGCATCTTCACGCCGAACCTGTTCGGCTTGCGCGGCACGGAAGATCTCGGTGGCGGATATCACGCAACGTTCGCGCTCGTGAACCAGTTCTCGATGGCGAACGGCAGCATCGTCGGGACCGGACTCTTCGGGCGTAACGCATACTTGGGTATCGAGAGCGACCGGTTCGGCGGCGTCAGGCTGGGGAATCAGTACGACTTCATGGTGGATTCCCTGTTTGCGAAGGGGAACGCGATCTCGATGGATCTTACGGGGCTGTACGGGTTCAGGAATGGCCCGTTCCAGCGTCTCGCGCTGCCGGGCAATCCGACCGGCGCATTCGACTGGGACCGCACGGCGGGCAGCAAGCCGGTCGCGAATTCGGTCAAATACAGCTCGCCGACGATTGCCGGGTTTTCCGGGGGCGTGATGTATGCGTTCGGCGGTGTGGCCGGTTCCGTCGGCGCGGACAATACCGTGAGTGCCGGGCTGAACTACGAAGCTGGGGCGTTCGGGGTCGGTGCGGCCTATACGAACGAGAAGTATGGTCCGGCGCCCGGCACACCGTCGACCAGTGTGCGCAACTGGGGCGTCGGGATGCACTATGACTTCGGCGCGGTCACCGCGAAGGCGCTGCTGACCACCGTACGCAATTCGTTCAACGACGCAGGCGTGTGGATGGCAGAAGCGGGTGGGGTGTGGCGCATCCGGCCGGATGTCTTTCTCGGCGCGAAGTACATGTACATGAAGGGCAACGAAGCTGTGAACGACAACCACGCGCATCAGGTCAGCGTCGCGTTTCAATACCTGTTGTCGAAGCGGACGATGGTTTATGTGTCCGCGGATTATCAGCGCGCGAACAGTGGGGCGAACGCGCAGATCAACGGCGTGCTCGATCCGAACGGGGCGTCGAGTTCAGCGAGTCAGGCCGTGGCGCGCGTCGGGGTGCATACGATGTTTTGACGGGTTGCGGGGCGGAACACGCATCGAGGTCTGCCCCGCACCGGACTATCTCGCAGCGGACGCCGCCTCCTTGGCCTTGTCCTGCTCCGCCGCGAGTGCCGCATCTGCCGCCTGCGCGCGCTGGATGGCCGGGCGAGCCAGCACGCGATCGATATAGGCGCGAATGCGCGGCGTCTCGGGCACCAGCTTGAACATCGTGGTCCAGTTCAGCGCAGAGCCCCACAGCACATCTGCCGCCGTGAAGCGCTCGCCCAGCAGCCAGGGCCCCTGTGCCAGTTGCGCGTCGATCGCGTTGATGACGGCATCGAAGTCGCCGTAGGGTGACGTCGAGTAAGCCGCGGGCGGACGATTCATCGAGCGGTCGACGATGGCCGGCTCGAAGCACGAGCCATAGAACGTCATCCAGCGCAGGTACGGGCCGCGTAGTGAATCGCCCGGCGCCGGCGACAGGCCGGCTTCCGGATACAGTTCCGCCGCGTACATGTAGACGGCGGCCTGCTCGGTCACGATCACGTCGCCGTGACGCAGTGCGGGCACCTTGCCCATCGGGTTGATGCCGAGGTATTCGGCGTCGTGATGTTTGCCGGCGGAGAGGTCGAACGCGTGCAGTTCGTAGTCGGCGCTCAGTTCCTCGAGCAGCATCCGCGCGCCGGCCGATCGGCTGCGCGGCGAGTGGTACAGGGTCAGGTGACGGTCTTGCGGCATCGCGGGCTCCGGTGTGCGTTCGGGACAGGTATTCCAATTTAGGACGGCCGCGTGGCTTCGTCTTGGAAAAATCCGCTGTGGCGGTGCATCATCACGCCGTCACCTCAACGGTTCGTCACCATGACCGACTTGCGTAACGTGACCGAGACGCCCAAAGGCGTCGTCGGTCCGAAAGCCTTCAATCAGCGCTTCCGGCTGAATCGCTATTACCCGTGTGCCGAACTGGCCGGGGTGCTGGATCACCACTGGATCGTCGAATGGGATCTGCGCGACCAGCCGCCGTATGTGCAGCGCACGCTGCCGTATCCGTGCGTCAATCTGGTGTTCGACCGGCGGCAGACGGGGATCTTCGGTGTGGTGTCGGGGGCGTTCGAGACGACGCTGGCCGGCGCCGGGAGGGTGATGGGCTTGCGGTTTCGGCCGGGAGCGTTCCGGGCGTTCTTCGGCAAGCCCGTGCATTTGTCGACAGACAAGGTGCTTCCCGTGTCGACGCTGCTCGATTGTGACGATGCGCAAGCCGAAGACGCCGTGCTCGGTGCCGAGGCGGATGCCGGGATGGTGGCCGCCGCGGAGGCGTTGCTGTTGCGGGTGCTGCCGCCGGCCGATCCGCAGGTCGAGCGCATTCACGCCATCTTGCAGATGCTGCAGCAGGACCTCGGGCTCACGCAGGTGCGCGATCTGGCCGAGCGCGCGGGGTTGAGCGAGCGCACGCTGCAGCAACTGTTTTCCAACTATGTGGGCGTGTCGCCGAAGTGGGTGATTTGTCGTTATCGCCTGCATGAGGCTGCGGACAAACTTGCCGGCGGCGAGCCGGTCGATCTCGCGGAACTGGCTCAGGCGTTGGGGTATTTCGACCAGGCGCATTTCACGCGCGATTTTCGGAAAATGGTGGGGAAGGCGCCGGCGGAGTATCGGCGGGGGGATGGGCGGGGATGAGGGGGCAGGCTCTTGATCGGCGACCGCACCATGGGTAATTTCAAACGGTGGGTGCGCTGCCGGTCATTCCACCCTATAGTGCTCGTCGTTGACCGATCTGCGAAAAAATCAGGAGTTCGCCGTGCTTCACATCAAATCCGAGTTGCGTCGTTCGAACTTCGCGTGGATCGTCGCCTTGGCGATGATGCTGGCGCCAGTGGCGGCGCATGCGGAGGCGGAGGCTGTCGACGGCACGGCGCGCATCGCGCCCGTTGCCGATCACGAGACCTCGCCCAGCCGGCCGATTGTCGGCGACGATCCGGTTGCAATCCGGGATGCGCTGAAGAAGCAGCACGTCAGCGCCGCCGCGCCGTCCTTGAGTGCGCGGGTTCGCGGCCTGGTCTCCAGCGCCACCGATCGGCATGGCCCGAATCCCGACCTGGCGGCCGTCGATCTCGATCGTGACGTGACGTTCGTGGTGCCGGTGCGGTACGGGCTGAGGTACCGGTCGCAGCAGCACCTGCTGACGCTGGACGTCGACCTGTTCGACGCGGAGCGCGACGACCGGACGAGCATCCTGCTCAGAAAGGTCACGACGGGGCCGCGAGGACGAGGGCTCGTGATTGCACCCGAAGCGAAGGCAAAAGGGTATATCCAGCAGGTCGACATCATCGAACTCGAGTCCGGGCAAGGGAAAAAGACCACGGTTCGCAGCCGCATGCGGCTTTCGCCCGCGGTGTACGCCCAAGCGCATGGCGACTTCGCGCTCGTTTTTTCCGGGCGCCTGGTTCGGCCTTATCTGACTGAACAAGTGGAACATGCCGAACCGAGCATCGAGGAGCCCACCGACATTACGACCCGGATCTCCACGTTGCACATGGATCTCCAGTCCATCCGGCTGGTGAGCCCGTCGAGCGGTGTCGTGCTGTCGAAGAAGCTGAGTTTGTCGAAGTAGCGATTTTCTTGTGCGAGGCGATGATTCCGATGGGGCGCCGGCGTGGCCGTCGCTGCCGACGCACATTGGTTCTGGTTACGGGTAATCGCAAGTTCCGGTTACGCCGCTGAGCGAGGCCTCCAGGGGAAAGGCACGTTCAGGTGGCAGCAGGTCCGCTTCGCTGGACGCAAGAGTTGTAAGTGAAAACAGGGCAAACAAGAAACCGACGGCAGCGTGCAACGCACGCTGGAGCATGCGCCTGGTTCGGCACGTGCGTGTCGAAGCCAAGCTTCGTCTGGTTGGCAGCCGTTGCCCTCCTTCGCATTCACGGCGCAGGCTAACCACGAGGGTAAGCCTGCGCGCGTTTCATCACGCCGTCAGGATTGCTTCACCAGCTTCACGATGGTGAGCGTCCCGTTCACGCTCTCGACGCGGACCTTGACCTTGTCGCCCTCGTGAATCTGCTTGACCATCTTGGCATCCTTGGCTTTGAACGCCATCGTCATCGGCGGCATGCCGACATTCTCGAGTGCACCGTGCTTCAGCGTAACCATGCCGCTGGCAGCATCGACCTTCTTCACTTCCGCGTCGGTGAGCGCTGCATTCGACGATGTGGATGCCGAAGCTTTCATCGACATGGTCATGCCGGCCATGTCATCGCCGGCGAACGCCGGAGCGGCAAATGCGCCGATTGCACAGACGGCGATCGTGGTGGCAAACAGCTTCTTCATCGAGTTTCTCCAGGTTGGGTAGAAGGCATTTTCATGCCGGATGGGACTGCATGGAATGTCCGCGTCTGATTCAGCTTTCGCGCACGACGGCGCTGCAGCAGGAACCAGGCAGCGGGGATAACGAACATGGAAAGGAGTGGCGCCGTAACCATGCCACCCACCATGGGAGCGGCAATACGCTGCATGACTTCGGAGCCGGCACCGTGGCCGACCATGATGGGAATCAGACCGGCCAGCACGACCGCAACCGTCATGGCCTTCGGGCGCACACGCAGCACGGCGCCTTCGCGAATCGCATCGAACAACAATGCCTCCGTGAGAAGCTCGCCGGCTTCCAGCCGGCGGTTCAGCGCGCCTTTCAGGTATAGCAGCATCACGACGCCGAATTCGGCTGCCACACCAGCAAGCGCGATGAAGCCAACCGACGTCGCGACGGAAACCGCGTGCCCCAGGCCCCAGATGAGCCAGAATCCGCCAACGAGCGCGAACGGCACGGTCGACATCAGCAGCAGCGCGTCTGCTGCCGAATTGAACGTCAGGAACAACAGCACGAAGATGACGAGGAGTGTCACCGGAATGACCGTGCGCAGCTTGGCGGCTGCCCGCTGCAGATACTCGAACTGTCCGGACCAGGCGATTGAATAGCCGGGCGGAAGCTTGACCTGTTGCCCAACGGCCTTCTGCATCGCCTGTACCGCAGACTGAAGGTCCGTATTGCGAATATCGACATACACGTAACCGGACAACCGCGCGTTCTCGCTCCGAATCATCGGTGGACCGTCGGCAATCGTGATGTGCGCGACATCCCCGAGTTGGATTTGCGCGCCACGGTCTGTCACGACGGGCAGTTGCCGCAGCCGCTCGAGCGAGTCGCGCACTTCACGCGGATAACGGATATTGATAGGGAAGCGCTCCCGGCCGGCAATCACCTCGCCGACGTTTTCGCCGCCGACCGCCGACGACACGACCGACTGGACGTACGCGACCGACAGGCCATACCGCGCGGCCGCGAGCCGGTCGATATCAACGTCGATGTACCGGCCCCCGTTCAGTCGCTCTGCCAGCGAGGACGTCACGCCGGGCACGCTCTTCACGGCGGCTTCGACTTGCGTCGCGATGCTGTCGATTTGCATCAGGTCGGGACCGGAAATCTTGACCCCGACCGGCGTCTTGATACCCGTGGACAGCATGTCGAGACGATTCCGAATAGGCGGCACCCAGACGTTCGACAAGCCAGGCACCTTGACGGCCCGGTCCAACTCGTCGACCAGTTTCTCCGGCGTCATGCCGGGCCGCCACTGGCTGCGTGGCTTGAACTGAATCGTCGTCTCGAACATCTCGAGCGGTGCGGGGTCCGTGGCCGTGTCGGCGCGCCCCGATTTGCCGAACACTGTCGCCACTTCCGGTACCGTCTTGATGAGCCGGTCGGTCTGCTGCAGCAGTTCGGAGGCCTTTTGCGCCGAAATGCCCGGCAGCGCGGTCGGCATGTAGAGCAAATCGCCCTCGTCGAGCGGGGGCATGAACTCGCCGCCGAGACGGGAGACCGGGATGAGGGTCAGCGCCAATGCCACACCCGCCAGACCGATGGTGAGCCACGGACGCCGGAGTGTTCCCTCAAGCAGTGGCTTGTATAGCCGAATCAGCACGCGGTTGATGGGGTTCGCGTTCTCGTGTGGAATGCGGCCACGGATGAGATAGCCCATCAGCACGGGCACGAGCGTCACCGACAAGCCCGCTGCGGCGGCAATTGTGTAGGTCTTCGTAAACGCGAGCGGTGAGAACAGCTTGCCTTCTTGGCCTTCAAGCGAGAAGACCGGAATAAACGAGAGCGTGATGATGAGCAGCGAGAAGAACAGCGCAGGTCCGACCTCGGTCGCGGAGGTCGCGATAAGCTCCCAACGGTGGGCAATCGACATCGGCGCCCCTGAATGCTTATGCTCATACGCCTCCAGATGCTTGTGCGCGTTTTCTATCATCACGATGGCCGCGTCAATCATCGCGCCGATGGCAATCGCGATGCCGCCCAGCGACATGAGGTTCGCATTCACGCCCTGGTAGCGCATGACAATGAAGGCAGCCAGGACGCCGAGCGGAAGTGACAGGATGGCGACGAGGGCGCTGCGCAAATGGAACAAAAATACCGCGCAGACGAGTCCGACGATGATGAACTCTTCGATGAGCTTGTCTTTCAGGTTGTCGACTGCACGCTCGATGAGCTGCGAGCGGTCGTAAGTCGTGACGACTTCCACGCCGGGAGGCAACGAGCCCTTCAGGTCGGCGAGCTTCGCCTTCACCGCATCGATGGTCGTCAGCGCGTTCTTTCCCGAGCGCATGACGATGACGCCGCCCGCGACTTCCCCCTCGCCGTTCAATTCGGCGATGCCGCGACGCATTTCCGGACCAATTTGGATACGCGCAACATCGCCGAGCAACACGGGCGTGCCGGCCTCGTTCGTACGGAGCACGACATGGCGGAAGTCATCAAGCGAGCGCAGGTATCCGGACGAGCGCACCATGTACTCGGACTCGGCAAGTTCGATGACGGAGCCGCCCGATTCCTGGTTGGCTTTGCTGAGCGCATCGGCCACCGTCGGCTGAGTGATGCCGTAGGCTCGCAGCTTGTCGGGGTCAAGTATCACCTGATACTGACGAACCATCCCACCGATACTCGCAACTTCGGAAACGTCCGGCACAGCCTTCAGCTCGAACTTGAGGAACCAGTCGTTGAGTGCGCGCAGTTGCCCGAGGTCGTGTTTCCCGCTTCGGTCGATGAGCGCGTACTCGTACACCCAGCCGACACCCGTCGCGTCAGGGCCAAGCGATACGGTCGCCCCCTGCGGTAAACGGCTTTGCACCTGATTCAGGTACTCCAGTACACGCGAGCGGGCCCAATACTGGTCGGTCTTATCGTCGAACAGCACGTAGACGAACGCATCGCCGAACGATGAATACGCACGAATGGTCTTTGCGCCCGGTACGCCGAGCAGCGTCGTCGTCAGCGGATATGTGACCTGGTCCTCGATGACCTGGGGAGCCTTGCCGGGATAGGAGGCCTTGATGATGACCTGCGTATCCGAGAGGTCCGGCAGTGCATCGAGCGGCGTTTCCTTTACCGAGTACACACCCCAAGCGGTGACCAGCACGGTCGCGAGCAGCACCAGGAACCGGTTATGAATGGACCAGCGTATGAGACGCGCGATCATTTGGCGCCTCCGAGTGGTTCGACGTTCATCAGTTGGTAGCCATCGTCCGATTGCTTGAAGACGAAATGCACCGTCTGCCCGACTTTCACGTCGCGGAACGCGGTGGGAGCAGGCTTGTTGAACGCCATCGTCATCGCCCCCCACCCGAGCGCTGGCACGGGCTGGTGAGAAAACGTGATGTCGGAGGCCGTCACCTTTTCGACCTTGCCGGTGGTCTCGTACGATTGCACCGCGGCCGCCGGGCCCGATGCCGGCCTCGCAGCGCTCGTGCCTGCGTTCGCTCCAAGTCTTGGCAGCACGGACTTGAGGCTCGCCTCGGAATCAATGAGGAACTGCCCCGATGCGACAACGGTATCGCCTTCGTTCAATCCACTGAGCACTTCTGTTTCGTCGCCGACGTCATTGCCGATGATGACCGAGGCGGGCTGCAGGCGACCATCGTTGTTCTTCACGATGACGACCGAGCGCTTGCCGGTGGTGATGACTGCTTCGGACGGCACGAGCAATCGTGAAACGTTCTTCTGGCCGGCAACGCGCACGCGCATCAACATGCCGGGAGTCAGTTTCAGCGACGTATTGTCGATTTCCAGGCGTGCCTGGAGCGTGCGACTGCTTGTGCTGATACCCGGCAGGATTTCGCGAATGTGTCCGGTGAAATGCTGCGTCGGGTCACCAGCGAATGTCGCATCGACCGCCATCCCGGGTTGCACGTTGAGCGCGAGCGCCTCTGGAATCTCGACGATGAGCCAGAGCTTCGAGAGCCCGGCAATTTTCGCCAGCGTCTGTCCCGGTGCCACCATCGCCCCGTCCCGAACGTTCAGTTCGCTCACGACACCTGCCTCCGGCGACGCCAGGACGACATGGGTTTGCGCTTTGCCAGTCCGGTCGAGGCTCGCAATAACCCCGTCGGGAATCGACAGCGCGCGCATGCGCGCCCGCGATGCTTCAATCAGGTTGGCATCCATCCCGCCGCGCTTGAGCGCAAGGTACTCCTCTTGCGGCGCCAACCAGTCCGGTACGAACAACGATGCAATTGGCGCGCCCTTGGCAATTCGCTGCATCGGCGCACTGGCGTATAGATGGTCAATGTAGCCGGTGACCCTCGATTGAACGACGTCCGAGCGCGACTCATCGAATTGTGTGGTGCCCACCGCGTCGAAACCGCTCGCTGTCTCTTTCCGACGAACCGTCGCGTAGCGAATCCCGAGATTTTGCTGCAGGCCCGAGTCAATCTCGATGCCGGATGGACTGCCGCCCTCGTCCGCGTAGACGGGCTCGAGTTGCATATCCATGTAGGGCGACTTGCCTGGCTTGTCGAAGTGCTGGTTGGGCACCATCGGGTCGTGCCAGTACAGCACCTTCCGGCCAGTCTTCGGGTCAATCTTGTCACCTGAAGCGGCGCTGGCAACTGGAACGGCCGCCGCACGGGTCGAGGCGTGGTGAATGCCAGCGAAATAGGCCGCGCCGAGCAGCGCTGCGCCGGCGAATACCGCAAAAATGGCGCGCACCAGTGGTTTCTTTGTCATGTTGTTCTCCTTCACCGGGCTGCAGCCATCGTGGACGGCACGACTTGATATTCGAGTTGCGCCCAGGTTTGCGCTACCTTGCGCTTCAGGTCGAGCACTTGGCGCTGCGCTTCCAGTTGTGCGCGCCGGGCAGCAAACGTGTCTGCAAGCGAGCCGGTCCCGGCCCGGTAGGCGGCGTTGGCGAGCTGAACACGTTGCTCGGCGGCAGGCAGCAAGGAGTGACTCAGGTTGTCGATGCGCTCCCGGCCGCTCGCCAGCGTGGCCGATTGAGTTCGGATATCAGCCTGGACCTGTCGTAGCGTGTCTTCGTACATCAGCCGGGCTTTCGTCGCGAGTTCGGCTTTTTCAGCGACGTCGCGGTTCTGGCGGTTCTTGCGGTTCAGAGGTAAGGGGATGGTGACACCCACCGATACCATGTTCGAATACGCACCGCCGCGTTGCTGGTACGCAATCTCCCAGCTCCAGTTCGGGCTGCGCTCGCTGTTCGCGACCGCCGTATCGGCTTCCGCGACCGCGATATCATCGGCGGCTGCCACCAGCGCTGGCTGGGAAAGGCGCAGCTCGTCCGGCGGCAATGACGACACGAAGGATTCCGGTGCCGGCGGCTCACCCGTCACATCGGTAGCGGGCATAGCCGTCCAGCGTGACAGGCCGATGAGCGCGGTCCGGTAGGTCTGCTGTGCCTTCAGTACCTGGTCTTGAGTCTGCGCCAGCATGGCTTTGGCTTGAACCACGTCGGCAGCGCTCGCCTTCGCGCCACGGTACGAGGCTTTCGTGGCCGCCAACTCGTGGGTCATGTGGTCCAGCAATTCTTGTTGAAGCGCGAGCGCTTGCTTCGCGAAGATGGCGTTCAGCCAGGCCGTCGCCGTTTGCTGGCGGACATTGGCAAGCTGAGCCAGATAGCCGGCGCGTTCGCGTCCGACCATCTCGCTGGCCAGCGCCGAACGCAGGCGTCGCTTCTCGCCGGATACCCACTCCTGCTCGATGCCGATACGCCGCATCGTCATGAAATCCTGGCCGACGGTGAACCGCTGCGGTCCGTTCACCGGCAGGTTGTCGATGCCGGCTTTGAGCATCGGGTCCGGCAGTTGTCCGGCTTTGGCAGCTGCCTCCGAGCTGGCGCGCACAGACGCTTGCGCTGCCTGCATCGAAGCCGAGTGGTCACTGGCGGACTGCAGCGCGGCGTCGAGATTGAAAGTGGCTTCCTGCGCGTGTACGACACCCGCGACAAGTAGCGCGGCAAAAAGCGTATGCGCGCGCCGAAGAACACGCCGACTCCGCGGCGTGCCGAAATTGAATGTCATGTTCTTACCCCAACGGCGGAATCCAATAGGGATTCCACGTCCTGGCATAGGACGAACTTCACCGCATTTGCGGTGAAACCTGTCAGCGTGGGATTAGATGGCGCGTGGAGGTCGCCACAACCCGTTCGGGTCGCGGACCGAGAGAGAATCAGCGTAGTGGAAGACGATCGGGCGGACGAGCGCGGCAGGTCGGCTGACGTCTGCGCGACCGGTCGGATGGTAGAGGCTGCCAAACTGGCATTGGGCAGTTACCTTACAGAACACGCCCTTAACCTTGGTCTTGTCGACTGACTGGGACTTCATCATGTCACAGTGGGACATATCCGTAGACATATGCTCGCCCACATCCCCGGCCATCGATTGCTGCATCGGACACTCGCCGGTCAGACCGCTGGCTGCCAGCCCACTGAGGGGCAGCATCGCACACAGCATCAACAGGAAAAGTGTCCGGAGGAATTTCATGGCAACAATTGTAGGGCGCCATTTTAGCCAACTTCTCGGAATTTCGGCTATGACATTTGCCGCAGCGCTTCACCGGGTGTCATCTCAACTTGAACCGGTCGATGAAGCGGAGCGCCTCCTGCATTCCTCGACCCGCGCCAGCGCACGGTCCGCATCCGCCGCAGTGTTTTACGGAAGCTCTCGTGGGACATCACCCTACCTGCCAGCGCGTCCTTGAGCCCCTTCTCGGCGTCATCCAGGAGGACAAGTCGGCAGTGCTCGGCCTCGAGCGAGTGGTAATCGTTCAGCTTACGGGCATTGATAATCGCAACGTAAGCCGAACAAGGCATGGCGGCACAAAAGGCCCTTGTAACCAAACCTAAATCGAGTGTCCGTAACTGGAATCAATGCAACTCAGCGAGCGTGCCGAGGTACATTAATTCTGGTTACACGTCACCGCTGGTTCTGGTTACGCCCGAAGTCTCTCGGCAAATCAAAGACTTGCGTGGTCGGCCCGACGACGTCAAATCGTACGGAAGTTTGCGTGTCCACCGTCAACGTCCGTACACTCGCTTTTGCAATAGTTTGAGTTACGTACCGCGCGGGCGGCTCTGCTACTGATGTGAGCACAGCTTACGATAACGGGCCAACTCGGAAGTTCGGATGCAGCATAGACCATCGTCCTTAAGAGCGGGGCACGGTGCTATAGGAGATGTATGACCGTCGAGCGGCATTCCGCAGGCGATAGCAGTCTAGGTGCGGACCCTCCCGCGGTTCATAATCGCTAGAGTTATTCGAAGTGCAGGACTGTCGCGGCGCCGTTCCGCCCGTGTTTGCTGTGCAGTCGAGGACAGTTTCGCTTACGAAGCATCTCGAGGCACAAACTCCTGTGCCAGTAAGGTGTAGAGGAGAGTGCAATGGATTGCGGTGCGCCGAGGTGGCTGACTATTGCTTTCTTTTACGCCAAGCGTTTTCGACGTTTTCTGCTGTATTCGCTTCCTGCAGTTTGCGTAACGCATTGTCCGAATACCTCGGATGTCGTTGACTACCAAACTCGAACACCATCATGTTTGCCGCGTCCGAATCCACATCGACGTAGTCTCGTAGGGCCTTACACTTTGGAGCGGTAAGCTTTAGCTTCTCTGCGAGTTGTTGAGGACTTAGGTAGTACTTCTTCTGAAGGTCGACTTCACGAATGGCCGCCGCCGCATGGGGGTCATCGCCAGAGACAAAGCGTACGGGAGCGCCTTGCTTCTTCGTGAACCGCACTTTGACGGTCGGGCCTTCGCCAGCGACGTCGCTGGCTAACGTCATCAGTCGAGGAAAAACAGCTGAAACGGGCGTGGAGTTTCTGATTGCTCTCTCAATTCGGTCGATGTCCCGCTCCGAAACTGCGATAGTGTCTGTTACGTGCCCTTCCATCGCTAGCAGAGCTCTGATTCGACCTCGTGCCTCATCACGGGCCCGCTTTCCGGGGGCGAGCAGCTCGGCGATTTGCTTGTATTCACGGTCAACGAGAAGGTCGAAATCCTGCAAGGGTTGGGTCGAGATTGGAAGCACCCTGAGCGGAAGATGGTCAGCCAGAGAGTCTTCGAAATGCTCTTGCAAGAGTTCGTCAATCGCGGTTATTAGGGTCCGCGAGTTCAGATATAGGACGTCCTCAGTTACGACGAGCATCCAATGCTGAGCGGCATCGCGCATGGCATCGATTGTGCGAATGGCTCCTGCTTGCGCTCCAGTAATATAGCCATTAGATGTGGCCACGTTGAGCGCCTTCTCCAAGCCGATAGATGTACCCTTTTCCTTGTCGAAGACTGCTTGAGACCGTTGGACCAGCAAAGCTTTCACAAGCATTTCGCTGCTGTGCTGCAAATGCAACAAGACGCTTTCTGTTCGACCACGGTCATCGTAGCCATTGAATATTTCAAGGCCGCGCCGTAGCGACGCCAACCCGTGCTGTTTTAGCGTGCGCGCATCTCTCTTTAGCTTCATGTCTACTTTCCTTGTTGGGCTCGCGCGAACCGACTGCCGTGAGCCCCGGCTTCGACTGAGTTCCCCGTTCCCCCAGGACATGGGTTGGCACAGCATTGAAGAAGACACCCAACTTCCCGCTGGATACATCCGCGAGTTCGCAGCATTCGTAGCTGAGGTGGAGACCCGGTCAGGCGCTGTCAAACATCATATGCTGGATATGCGGTGACTGTTGGTTAGTTTCCCCAGCCAAGGTCTCTAATCACGAAGCCGGTCGCGTGTAAAGCAAGCGCTGCGTCTTCGTGGGATACCTCTCGCAAGGCAAGTCGCTCACGTTCATTGTCCTTGCCGCGAGGATGCAGAAGATTGACCGTCTCGAGCGCAGCACGGATAAGCCGTCGTTCGTTTTCCCCGAAATGTTTGCCAATTGCCGTGATACATGGTCCAAGGTCTTTGTAAAGAGCTTTCTCGTCCCCGGTCAATTCGCGCAACCAACGTCCACCGAGCACTGCGCAGAGGTTCCTGCACTGGTCGACAACTGATGTCGGGGAGTCACGATACGCGACCTGCATCACTCGATTGTAGGCCTCGGTTACAGCCGTTAGACTGTTCTCAGGGATTTTAGCCGCGTCGAGAGACGGCAGAATAGCGAATGCAGATTCCGCTCGAAGGGTGACCAGTACATCTTGATTAACCGTCTGCTCGGTCTGCAAGATTCTCCAGAGCGACGTTGCCCCAGCATGACCTATTGCCAACTGCAGACCTTCCCCTCGCTCGGGGCGAATCAGAAGTTCTGTGCAATGAATAAAGAGGTTCATTTCCTTCGTCACCCGACCATCACTCCGGCCACGGCCAAAGTCTGAGGAGACGAATGGATGTACGTCAACAAGAACCGATGTGCGACTATTGTAGAGAAATGACTGAAAGAGCCGACCGCGACGTATTCTCGAAACCGGGTCAAACGAATCTTCTCTGAACAGCCAACGGAATGGGTCACTATCCATTCCTCGAGGTAAGTTCTCCAAGTCGGCCGGGGACGCGATGAGCTGGCATTGCGACACAATCGGAGCCGGCACAGCGAGGTGGCTGGGATTGTCTCTGCCTTCGTAGATTAAGCCGTTCTGGCACTCGATTCCCAAACGTGACATAGTCGTCGCTGTATTGTTGGATGCCTGACTATAGCGCATAGCCGCGCCGAATCTACCCCCTGTCGATGTCTACCATTGAAGTCTATGCAGCGTTCAAGTGTGGCGACCGCGCACTAGTTTCAGTGACAGGCTATGCCCTGTGTTTCAGGAGGCTGCTCCCGCGCTGTTGCCTATTGCAACAAGCTGTGGTCAGGGGGCAGTGGCAAACCGCCATTGATGCTCTGGTGTGGCGGAAACCATGTGTGGCATAGTGCGGATATTATTTACGGACGGTTGAGACTATGGCTACGCTTGAGAGTATACAGACACGAATCGCAAAGCTGCAGGCCCAGGCGGAAGCGCTGGTCGCAAAGAAGTCGACCGAAGTGTTGGAGCGAATCCGTGGGCTGATGGAAAAGCATGGAATTACGACGGCCGACATCGAGGCGCATGTTGGCGGAAAACAGCGCGGCCGGAGAGATGGCATCAAAGCTGCTGCAAAGCCGACCATGTCGGTAGCGAAATACCTCGACCCCAAGACCGGTGCGACGTGGACCGGTCACGGTCGCGCGCCAGGATGGATTGCGAATGCCAAGGACCGGAGCAAGTTTTTGATTGGTGACGTGTCGCCCACGGCGACATCCGCCGCTAAGAAGTCTGCAATGGACGGCAGTCATTTGCGGGGCTCGCTGCCGCCTCTGTACCGCGACCCGAAAACCGGGGCAACGTGGAGTGGACGAGGCCGCGCACCAGCTTGGCTTGTGGGCGCCAAGGACCGCTCGAAATTCCTGATTGTAAAGGCAGATGTAACCACCTCAGAGCCGAGGGCAAAAGGGGTAAAAAGGGGAGCGGCGGCTAGAAAGGTCTCTGGCAAGAAAGTAGCAGTAAAGAACAGCGCCCCGGTCGCCAAGAAGGCGACGGCGAAGAAGCCGATGGCAAAGAAAGTTAGGGCTAGGAAAGTAGCAGCCAAGAACGTGATGAGCACGGTCGAGCCGGTGCAGGCAGCCGAGGCGTCGACCACATCCATCGCCTCGTAACCGCCGGTCCACGCGGCGCCCGATATCGGCAATTCGAGCGGCATCACTATCGGTGCTGCTCGAAATTGACTGCAACTACTAGCTCAAGCTGGCAAATTTTTACCCAGTAGTCTAGGCCAGACTCGATGTAGTAATCGGTGGAGCTGCATTTTCCCGGCGCTGCAACTTGGGAAGGTGACCCGAGAATTTCTTGGCCCATACGTGATTTGGCCGTCACGCACACACTCGCCTCTGGAAGCTCATATGTTCTCATTCAGCATGTTCAAGAGCATGGACAAGATGGCCTTTGTTTTGCTGATTCCGCTCTGTACAGTTGCACTAATGATTGACCATCCGCTGGCTGGCTTTCACCAATCGTATTCCACACTGAACTGGCTCAGCTGGCTCTTTTCAATGTTCGTGTCGGCCGTCGCGCTGGTCCTGGTGGTCGACTATGTTGTCGTTTACATCGATACGTACACGTTTGAAGATTGCGTTCTGCCTTTCGCTGGTTTGCTATTTTTGGCGTTCTCGCTGTACGGCGTTTCCAACTTCTATCGTCAGTTGCCGCCGTCTCCGTTCGGCCCTGCTTGGCATCTTGCGGGGGGCTGTTACGGGTTTACGCTCTTTAAACGAAACGTTCCACGGAGAGTCTCGCGCGAGGACGCAGGAACTTCCTAATTCCGAGGTCCATTTTCGATGACTGCCGTACGCCGTCCTCGGACGCTGTTCAAGTACCGAGCTTTCAGCACTAATACCCTGCGCATGCTGAGCGAGGCTGAGCTGTATTTCGCGAAGCCCTCAACATTCAACGACCCTTTTGATTGCAATCCCACAGTCCGGTCAGATGTTGCGCCACGAGAAGTCGAGCGTCTTTGGAAGCACCTTGCGTCTACAAGGATGACTAAGGCCAGAGCTGTAGAAGACCTTGGCAATCATCGTTACTTCGCCACCGAATACGGCGGTCGCTTCGATGATGGTGGCCAGGGGACAAGCATTTACGTGGCGCGCCTGTGTTGCGATATCGAGACGTACGTGAAGGAGCGC
This sequence comes from Burkholderia sp. Bp9004, assembly GCF_003858025.1. NCBI lineage: Bacteria > Pseudomonadati > Pseudomonadota > Betaproteobacteria > Burkholderiales > Burkholderiaceae > Burkholderia > Burkholderia sp. Bp9004. The sequence goes on from NZ_QTQD01000053.1 coordinate 28,784, forward strand.
TTCGGCAAGCGCGGCGTACTGTCGCTGGCAGCCAAATGGGATTGCCCCCTCATGTGGAGTCACTACGCAGACGAGCATAAGGGCATTTGCATCGGCTACTCGACCGAGGACCACCGGTGTGAAGTACTCAAACCAGTCAACTACGACTCGACTCGCTACCTGAAAGTCAGCGACCTTATCAATTGGTTCATCGGCGACTCTGCTGACGCTGAGCAGACAATTTTCGACCAGTATTTCTTCGCGAAGGCGCGCGAATGGAAGTATGAGAAGGAGTGGCGAGCTGTCACGGAGGCAAGCGGCGCAGACGACCGGCCATTCCGCCTAAGTTCCGTGCACTTCGGTCTACGCTGTGACCCGGCCGTTATTACGACGGTTGTGAAGCTTCTCGCGGGTCAGCACGACATCGTGTTCCATTGCATGAATTCACGCGATGACGGATTCAAGCTAGGAAGGTACGAGCTCGACCCTGCCGAGATTGAGGTGTTCGGTGTGAGCGAGTCGGCCCATTTCGCGTTCGACGAGTTCGAGTTCGATTCGCGCGAAGCGACTGAAAAAATTTCGGGCTCTGTTCGGAAGAAGTAGAACGCCGCCGCAAGCTACAGATTTGGCTTGCCAATATCCGACTCAACGAGCTCTAGTGTCTCGCTGACAGTAATGTTCACAAGCTGACGGAGCCAGTCTTGGCGTTCCGCGTCGACGGCTTGATAGTCCTCCGAGCGAAATCGATTTGCATGGCTCGCGGCTTCACGGAAATCTTGGTGCTGTACGCTCGAGAGATAACCGTAGTAGACGTCATGTAAGCCGATGCCAACTGGGACGAAGGATGCCTTGTTCTTGACGATGCCTAGCCAGCGAGCGAGAAGTAATGCACGCTTGGTCAGTTGCTCTGCTTGTTGTTTCGGCCGACCTCGTGAGCAGGTCTCCGAGAGTTCCGTCGAAAGACGGTTAAGGTATCGGCTGTCTGCATTCACGGCATACGCCAATTCCATCCATGAATTTTCGGGAGCCAACCAATCCACATAGAAGTTGAGGTGCAATTCATACAGGCTGCGATAGAGGGAAACAGCCTGGCTATGTAGACCCGCGTTTAGCAGAAGTCGTGCGCCGGACAGATAGTCACGCGTACGCATAAGCGTCGAATGCAACGTATCGTGATAGTGCAGTGTTTCGTAGCCCTCAGCATGAAATGACTGCAATTTTTCGAGTATGTTTTCAACGCGTTGTTCGAGAAATGCTAGCGCATCCGGAAATGTGAGGTCGTCCAAGCGAGTGGCAAGTAAGGAATCCAGGTTGCACGGACGAAATCCCGCAACGCGCGGACTTGTATCGCCCAAGTTTGTCGCGATACTCACTTCAAACGCCGAATGCGTCAATCCCGGTGGAACCTGGGTGGAAAATATCGCGGCCGGAACCAACGAAAAGCCTAGCCGACGATATGCAGCAAGGGCCGTTAATGAATCGCAGCAGAAGAAACGCGGAGCGTTCGCAATGCCATGATTCTCGCGCAATAAGATAGTCGGACGCCGGCCACTCCGTATCTGGGCACATCGTGCGTCGACAATTTCGTCAGGCGTGGACTGTATGACTGGTGCAGCCTCGGCATCATCTCGATAGTAGCCTGCGAAGATGTCCTTTTCGCATATCCGGGTGTAGTAGGCGTTCGTACGCCCTCGGATATAGTTCGCGTACTGCCTTACAAAGACTTCGTCTGGTTCGATGGCGTAAGGTGGCGAATGAATGTCGTCCAGAGGTACCGCGTGAATAGTTGGTGTGCGTCGGATATTATCTACGCTCAGTGTGCCCCCGTTGTATTGAACAGCGGGTTGTACCGTTTCGTACTTGCTAATAGTGTGCTCGTCGCGCAGATGCGCAGCTAAATCGACTGAACTTGACGTCGGCGGTGGTGACGCGTTGCGCATGAAGGTCACTGGCACGAGTAGGCCTGCGCCCCCTTTCGCTGCTGCTTTCCGACCGTCCCCTCGCTTTTGCCACGAAGTCTTCTTTTTGACGCCACTCATCGTCTGTCTCTAACGCTTCAAAAACCAAACTATAGCGTCAGTTCTGCAATTGTTGAATGCGATACGCGAAGACTCTTCGAACTGCGCGCTCCTGCTATAAGCGATAGAGCAGAACCCGTGGTGCTCAAATGAAGAGCACACCGCATTCAGGCTCGCCTGCCACAAACGGTTCATGACCGTTTGAGCGCTGCAGTCGACTGACCTGCCATAGGTAAAAGTGGCCATCAGGAGGGGGCTCCGACTGGGCTTGCAGGCTATCAGCCGTTCCGACCAGTGCAGTGCCGCAGAATCCGCACATAGCGGCAGGATGAACTGGGGACCACGCGGCGTTCCAATAGCTAGCCGTCGCAATTGGTCCGTTTGCAGACGAAATTTGTAGTTCACCGCCTCGTGGTTCGACAGTCAGTCGACTGTCAAGACCCGTTGCAACGGGGTAGTAGAGACGCGTGGGGTACAAGTCCCGCTGAAGATACCCGATTCGGTCGAATCCATACACAGCAGCCATCGGCGCGGCGTTTGCGTCATGGTCCAGTACGCTTTCAAGGTCTGCCACCGGCACGAAAGTAGTCATTCCCCAACCAGGAGACTGGCAAGTGCCGTAACCCCAATGCTTTTGTCTGTCAAAGAAGCGGGCGGCCAGACCGCGGGCATCGACGGCAGCGGCTCCCCAGCGACGCCATCTAACTACAGATAGTTCGACGATTTCCTTGTCATCCGCATAGGTCGGCGACACCAAAGATAACAGCACTGCCTTGGGCTCAGCCGCGGCTAGCGAGGTGAGCGCACTCCGAATGAAGGTTTCTACCGATGTAGAGTCAGCGGTGACCTGCTTGCCTAAGGCAGGCAACCACGACGGGCGCACTGGACGCAGAAACGCCAAGGTAGGGTCAACGGGGAGTGCGTCGACCGCAAAATGTACGGCTGCTTCGTCAGGCATGCTCCCGTAGGCTCTTGCCACGTCGAGTGTGCGCTGATAGGCGGTTGAACGGTCAGCATGCGCAGCATCGCTCTGGCCGCGAAGGCTCCTGCCATGCCATTGACCTGCCCCCGGTTTTAGTCCGAACTGCAGTTAGAGTCCGAGGTTAAAAACTGCTGCTTTGCATCGTGCGCCCGA
>NZ_QTQD01000054.1:0-29923 GCF_003858025.1 Burkholderia sp. Bp9004
TTGTTGTTCTCCTGCTCCAGTTCCTTCAGGCGCTGCGCTTCGGAGACCGTCATCCCGCCGAACTTCGCTTTCCAGTTGTAGTAGGTCGCTTCCGAGATGCCGTGCTTGCGGCACAGCTCCGCCGGCTTCAGGCCAGCCTCGGCTTCCTTCAAGATGCCGATGATTTGCTCTTCGGTGAATCGCTTTTTCATTGCCGTTCCTCTCTGGAACGGACTCTACACCGTCACCGTACTAAACGCGGGGAGCAGGTCAATGCACCCCCAATTGGCAAAATGCTCTCGAAGACGCCGGCCGAGATGCAAACGAGTTGCTGCGGGACGTCAACGAATTCTTGCGACTCAATGCATTCGATGAAGCAAACGCCGAAATGTTGCTGGCGCTGCCGGCTCATGAAAGGCCATCTGACGCTACCTCCGCGTTCGAGTGGCTTTCCGCTCAATTCGCCAGAAAGGGATTGAAGACGGAACTCGAGTTCGCGAGGCGAGACCGCAATGCCTGCGGTAATCATGCGCTCGACGTTCTTCATGGTCTTGAGGAAGCCGCTCAAGGACGCACCGTCGACAGAACCGGAACTCTCCTCGCTCGTGTATATCGCGACTCCGTTATGGAGAGGCGCACGCCCGTTTGAGCGCAGACGACGCCGGGCCACCGTCCCCCGAGAGCCGACGAGCACAAACAGCCATCGTCGAGCGAGTGCTGGGTGCCGGTCGATCAGTCGCCGGCGCAGTCGTTTCGCCCGGATGCCCGATGAGGTCGTGACCGGCATCCGAGGCACCATAGACAGACGTCAGAGGGGCTAGGAGGCGCTCGGACTGAGACCGGTATCAGAAACGAAAAAGCCGACCCGGTGGGTCGGCTTTTTCGCGTCCAATCGCGGTCGATTGCCACCGCGAACCAAACCTTCAAACATACAGCCGATTCCCGATCAAGCAAAACGTGGCCGATCGGGAAATAAGGCATAACGTGTCCAGGCGGACAACTTATGCTTAACGGCACAACTTCCTTGGATAGCCTTGGAAGGGAATCTGGTGGGCCCCCCGGGAGTCGAACCCGGCACCAACGAATTATGAGTTCGCTGCTCTAACCAAGCATGAGCTAGGGGCCCAGACAAAAAAGCAACGTGTGCTACACGTCACTCCGGCAACCAAGCCGGGCCGGCATTGTAACAACAAAGACGCCAAAGAGGACAAACGCCACCGGCATCACACGGATACCGGCGGCGTTCGCAAGTAAGACGCTGGAAATCAGTTCCCTTCGAGGAACGACTTCAGCTTGTCGGAACGGCTCGGGTGACGCAGCTTGCGCAGCGCCTTGGCCTCGATCTGACGGATCCGCTCGCGGGTGACGTCGAACTGCTTGCCGACTTCCTCGAGCGTGTGATCGGTGCTCATCTCGATACCGAAGCGCATCCGCAGCACCTTCGCCTCGCGCGGCGTCAGCGAATCGAGCACGTCCTTCACGACGTCGCGCATGCTTGCATGCAGCGCGGCATCCGCCGGCGCGACCGTGTTGTTGTCCTCGATGAAGTCGCCGAGATGGGAATCGTCGTCGTCACCGATCGGCGTTTCCATCGAGATCGGCTCCTTCGCGATCTTCATGATCTTGCGGATCTTGTCTTCCGGCATCTCCATCTTCTCGGCGAGCGTTGCCGGATCCGGCTCGAGACCGGTTTCCTGCAGGATCTGCCGCGAGATGCGGTTCATCTTGTTGATCGTTTCGATCATGTGAACCGGAATACGGATCGTGCGCGCCTGGTCCGCGATCGAACGCGTGATGGCCTGGCGAATCCACCACGTCGCATAGGTCGAGAACTTGTAGCCGCGACGGTATTCGAACTTGTCCACCGCCTTCATCAGGCCGATGTTGCCTTCCTGGATCAGGTCGAGGAACTGCAGGCCGCGGTTCGTGTACTTCTTCGCGATCGAAATCACGAGACGCAGGTTCGCCTCGGTCATTTCACGCTTCGCCTGACGTGCCTTCAGTTCGCCGGCCGCCATCTGGCGGTTGGTTTCCTTCAGGTCCTTCAGCGGCAGCACGACGCGCGCCTGCAGGTCGAGCAGACGCTGCTGCTGTTCGCGGATCGCCGGGATATTGCGCGACAGGACCGCGCTGTACGAATGACCTTCGGCCGCGATCTTCTCCGCCCAGTCGAGATCCGTCTCGCTGCCGGGGAAGCGCGCGATGAATTCCGAACGCGGCATGCCGCACTTGTCGACGACGATGTGCAGAATCTGGCGCTCGACCTGACGGACTTCGTCCACTTGCGCACGCAGCGTGTCGCACAGACGCTCGACGGTACGCGCAGTGAAGCGGATCGTCATCAGTTCGGTCTGGATCGTTTCCTGCGCCTTCAGGTAGGACTTCGACTTGTAGCCTTCCTTCTCGAACGCGCGGCGCATCTTGTCGAACCACTCGCTGATCTGCGAGAACTTGTCGAGCGATGCGCGCTTGAGGGCTTCGAGCTGGGCGGCGTTGGCGGTTGCCTGGGCGGCACCGTCATCATCCTCCTCTTCCTCTTCTTCCTCTTCCTCTTCGGCTTCCTCGTCCTCGTTCTCGATCGCTTCGGCTTCCTTCGCCGAGAAACCGTCCGTATCGGCGGAGTCAGAAGCATTCGGATCGAGCAGGCCGTCGACGAGTTCGTCGACGCGGATCTCTTCGTTCGCGACGCGCTCGGCCATCGCGAGGATGTCGGCGATCGTCGTCGGGCACGCGGAAATCGCCATCACCATGTGGCGCAGGCCGTCCTCGATCCGCTTCGCGATCTCGATTTCGCCTTCGCGCGTGAGCAGCTCGACCGTGCCCATCTCGCGCATGTACATCCGGACCGGATCGGTCGTGCGACCGAATTCCGAATCGACGGTCGACAGCGCGACTTCCGCTTCTTCCTCGACTTCATCGTCCGACGACGCGGCCGGCGCGTTGTCGTTCAGGAGCAGCGTTTCCGCGTCCGGCGCCTGCTCGTAAACCGCCACGCCCATGTCGTTGAACGTGCCGATGATGCCTTCGAGGGCTTCGGTCTCGGTGAAGTTGTCCGGCAGGTGGTCGTTGATTTCGGCATACGTGAGGAAGCCGCGCTCCTTGCCGAGCTTGATCAGCGCGCGCAGCTTCACGCGGCGCTCTTCGAGCTCCTCGGCCGTGCCGGGCGTGCTCGTCGCGAACGCTTCCTTCAGCAGCGCCTTTTCCTTGGCGCGACGATCGCGCACCTTGGATTTGCCCGGGGCAGCCGCGGCTGCGGGCTGCTCGTCGCTCTGATTTGCGTCGTCATCGACGGATACTTCGTTCAGCTTTTTGGTCATGGAGTTCGCCGTACCGGCTATATCGACTCGCGGCTGCTGGACGACAGCCGGTTGAACCGTGGGTGCATGAGTAGTACGTACTGCCGTTTCGTCCGCGGCGGCAGTCGTGTCCCTTGCGCTTTTCGCACTTGCCCGCTTCGCCGCCGGCTTGGCCGGCCCGGAGTCGGGTCTGGCGGCAGCCCGTGTTCTGGCTGCCGGCGCCGGCGCAGCCTGAGCAGTGCCGGCTGCGGTTTTCTTTCCTGCCGGGGCTGACGTGGCTGAAGACACTGTCCTGGTGGAAGAAGCAGACTTGGCCGCTGTGACCTTCGTGGTCGGCTCCGTCGAGCCCTTGCCTGTTGCTTTCTTTCCGCCTGTCGTCTTTGCCATCGCGAATCTCGCCTCTGCTTAGAAAACAAACCGCTGGAAACCTTATATTATAGCACGCTGGGGCGCCCTCTCTTGGCGCCCCGGCCGCCTACAGCCCGAGCCGACGCTTCATGTCGGTTCGCTGCTGGTTCAATTCCGTCAATTCCGCCAGTTCCTCGGGTGTGAAGGTGGACTGCCGCGCAAGCCGATCGAGCCGGTCGCAACAGGCGTCATAGCGCATCTTGAGCACCGCGGCCTGCAGCTCCTCCCCCGCGATCCGTTCCTGTTCACGCTGCCGCTCGGGCACCGTCTCGTCTTCCGGATTCTGTAACAGCAAATCGCGGACGTTTTCATCATAGTCCAGAATTTCGCGGAAGATTTCCTCGTAAGTCGCGCCGTTCGAGGACGTCCGCAGGACATCCGACAGCAGCCGGAACTCCGCGCCGTCGCCCAGCGCACGCGCATGCTCGACGACTTCGGCGAACAGCTCGCCGATCCGCGGCAGCGCGCGCAGGGTCGCAAGCTGTTCGTCGTCGAGCTGCGACGCGATCCGCGGATGCATCACGAGCGTACGCAACGCGCGCTTTTCGCTGTCCGTCACGCGCCGCCGCTCGCTGCGCGCGGGCGCCTGGCGCGCCGGCGCCGCGATGCGCGCATCGACATCCGACAGCGCCGCGACTTCCTCGAACGGGATATCGAGCCGGTCGGCGAACATGTGCATGATCTGCGCGCGCAACGCGTTCGCCGGCAGCGCCTGCAGCAGCGGCTTCGCGTCGAACAGCGCCTTCGCTCGACCTTCCGGCTGGTCGAGCGCCTTGCCGGCAATTGCTTCGTTCAACAGAAATTGTGACAGCGGCATCGCGCGCTCGACCTGCTCGGAAAACGCGTCCGCGCCGAATTCGCGTACGTAGCTGTCCGGATCGTGCTCGGACGGCAGGAAAAGGAATCGGATCGTCCGGTTGTCCGCCGCATGCGGCAGACACGCCTCGAGCGCGCGGCGCGCCGCACGCCGGCCGGCCGAGTCGCCGTCGAAGCTGAAAATGACCGTGTCCGTCTGACGCAGCAACTTCTGCACATGGATCGGCGTGCACGCCGTGCCGAGCGTCGCAACCGCGTTCGGGAAGCCGAGCTGCGCGAGCGCGACGACGTCCATGTAGCCTTCGACGACCAGCACGTACTTGCGCTCGCGGATCGCAAGGCGCGCCTCGAACAGCCCGTACAGCTCACTGCCCTTGTTGAACAACGGCGTTTCGGGCGAATTCAGGTACTTCGGCTCGCCGCTGCCGAGCACGCGGCCGCCGAACCCGATCACCTGCCCCTTCACGTTGCGGATCGGGAACATGATCCGCTCGCGGAACCGGTCGTAGCGTCGCGCGACGCCCTGTGCATCGGTTTTCTCGCTGACGATCACGAGCCCGGATTCGACGAGCGAGTCGTCGCGGTAGTCCGGGAACGCGGTTTCGAGGTTCTGCCAGCCGTCCGGCGCATAGCCGAGCCCGAAGCGCGCGGCAATCTCGCCGGTCAGGCCCCGGTTCTTCAGATACTGGATCGCAACGGTCGCGCCGCGCAATTGCTTGCGGTAGTAGTCGCACGCGGCGGACATCACGTCGGACAGCGCGGTCGCGACCGATTTCGACACGGGCGCCGGATAGTCACCGCCACCCGCACCGCCTCCGCCGCGCATGGACGGCTCGTGCGGCACGGTCAGTCCGACCGATTGCGCGAGCTCCTGCACGGCTTCCGGGAACGTGAGCCCCGCATGCTCCATCAGGAAACCGATCGCCGTGCCGTGCGCGCCGCAGCCGAAGCAGTGATAGAACTGCTTGGTCGGGCTGACGGTAAACGACGGGCTCTTCTCGTTATGGAACGGGCACAACCCCATGAAGTTGGCGCCGCCCTTCTTGAGCTGCACATACCGGCCCACCACGTCGACGATATCGACGCGGTTCAGCAAATCCTGCAGGAACGAATGCGGAATCACCGTGGGATCGAGCGAAAAAAAGACAATACGACGCCCCGGCGCACGCGCATGCGGCGCGCCGGGAAGCGGGTTTTACTTCGACAGCGCGGCCTTGACCTGCGCGGAAACGGCCGTCATGTCGGCCCGACCGGCAAGCTTGCCCTTCAGCACGCCCATCACCTTGCCCATGTCCTGCGGGCCGGCCGCGCCCGTTGCCGCGACAGCGGCCTGGACTTCGGCAGCCACTTCGGCGTCCGAAAGCTGCGCGGGCATGTAGGCGCCCAGCACGGTCAGCTCGGCCTGTTCCTTCGCGACGAGATCGTCGCGGCCTGCGGCTTCGAACTGGCTGATCGAGTCCTTGCGCTGCTTGATCATCTTGTCGATCACGGCGGTGATGCCCGCGTCGTCGAGGGTCACCCGATCATCGACCTCGCGCTGCTTGATCGCGGCCATCAGCAGGCGAATCGTCGCCAGACGCTCGCTTTCCTTCGCGCGCATCGCGGCCTTCATGTCTTCGCTGATCTGCTCTTTCAAACTCATCTTGCACCCGGGATGGAAACGTGACTTCAACGCCCGCGAACGGGCGTCAACACAAAAACCCGCTTGGGACTAAGTCTCAAGCGGGTTGCTCGAATCCGGCATCGGCGACTCGCAGCCCCAGATCGAGGCCGATCGTGCGGAGGTCGCCGGTGCGCCGCTCAGTGAATCGCGCGGCGCTCAATCGTTCAGTACAGCTTCTTCGGCAGCGTCTGGCTGCGGATCCGCTTGTAATGACGCTTCACTGCGGCAGCCTTCTTGCGCTTGCGCTCGGCGGTCGGCTTCTCGTAAAACTCCCGCGCACGAAGCTCGGTCAGCAGACCATTCTTCTCGATCGTGCGCTTGAAGCGGCGCATGGCGACTTCGAACGGCTCGTTTTCTTTAACGCGAATGATCGTCATGATCCGACACGAATAAAGGTTTGCAGGGAAGATTTGCAAGTATAGCAGAGCGCCACGCAAAGACATAAGGGCCGGCCCCCGTCAATGGGGGCCGGCGCAGCCGTGTCAGGCGCCCCGCGCAAACTCCGCCGCCGCCTGCCCGGCCGCCGTGCCGGATGCCCACGCCCACTGGAAGTTGTAGCCGCCGAGCCAGCCCGTCACGTCCACCGCCTCGCCGATGAAGAACAGCCCCGGCACCCGCGCACTCATCATCGTCGCCGACGACAGTTCGCGCGTATCGACGCCGCCCTTCGTCACCTCGGCCTTCTTGTAGCCCTCGGTGCCGTTCGGCGTCAGCGTCCAGCCGGACAGCGCATCGCCGATCTGACGCAGCATCTTGTCGGGCAGGTCCGCGAGCCGCGCGTCCGCCGCGACGCGATGCGTGTCGAGCCAGACGTGAGCGAGGCGCGACGGCACCCAGTCCGCGAGCAGCGAGCCGATCTGGCGCTTCGACGTGCGCTTCGCGTCGAGCAGGTCGGCCACCACGTCACGCTGCGGCAGCAGGTCGATGCGGATCGGGTCGCCGGATTGCCAGTAGCTGGAAATCTGCAGGATGCCGGGGCCCGACAGGCCCCGATGGGTCAGCAGCAGATCCTCGACGAATTCGCCGCCATGCTTCTTGTCGCCGGTCGACACGCGCACTTCGAGCGACACGCCGGACAGCGCCGCGAACGGCTCCCAGTCCCGCTGCGCAAAGGTGAGCGGCACGAGCGCGGGCCGCGTATCGACGAGCTTGTGGCCGAACTGCTTCGCGAGCCGGTAGCCGAAGTCGGTCGCGCCGATCTTCGGGATCGACAGTCCGCCGGTGGCGACGATCAGCGCGCGTGCGCGGATCGGCCCCGCCTGCTGCGTGTCGAGCGTGAAGCCGTCGGCCGGCGCGTGGCGCACCGCGTCGACGGCCACCGGCCGGCGCCAGGCAATCCCGCCCGCATCGCATTCGTGCTTCAGCATGTCGATGATCGCGTCGCTGCCGTGATCGCAAAAGAGCTGCCCCTTGTGCTTTTCGTGCCAGGTGACGTGATGGCGCTTGAGCAGCCCGAGGAAGTCGCGCGGCGTGTAGCGCGCAAGCGCCGAGCGCGCGAAATGCGGATTCGACGACAGATAATTGTCGGGGCCCGCATTGAGATTCGTGAAGTTGCAGCGGCCGCCGCCCGAGATGCGGATTTTCTCGGCGAGCCGCGGCGCGTGGTCGACCAGCACCACGCGGCGGCCGAGTTGCCCGGCGACTGCGGCGCTCATCATCCCGGCGGCGCCCGCGCCGATCACGGCGATATCGTAAGTTTCCATGGCGCGGATTGTACCTGCCTGGCAGCGCACCCGGGCCGGGCCCCAGCGGCGGCAGGCCCTCGCCTGCTATAATTTACGGTTACGTTTACCTTCGTGCGGCGCGCTCGACGCAGCTCGCACCGCCTCTACCCATGCTCGTTCTCGGCATCGAAAGCTCCTGCGACGAAACCGGCCTCGCGCTCTACGACACGCAGCGCGGCCTGCTCGCGCATGCGCTTCATTCGCAGATCGCGATGCACCGCGAATACGGCGGCGTCGTGCCCGAGCTCGCATCGCGCGACCACATCCGCCGCGCGCTGCCGCTGCTCGAGGAAGTCATGGCGCAAAGCGGCACGCGCCGCGAGGACATCGACGCGATCGCATTCACTCAAGGCCCCGGCCTGGCCGGCGCGCTGCTGGTCGGCGCGAGCATCGCGAATGCGCTCGCGCTGGCATGGAACAAGCCGACCGTCGGCATCCATCACCTCGAAGGCCACCTGCTGTCCCCGCTGCTCGTCGTCGAACCGCCGCCGTTCCCGTTCATCGCGCTGCTGGTGTCGGGCGGCCACACGCAACTGATGCGCGTGACCGATGTCGGCGTGTACGAGACGCTCGGCGAGACGCTCGACGACGCGGCCGGCGAAGCATTCGACAAGACGGCGAAGCTGATCGGCCTCGGCTACCCGGGCGGCCCGGAAGTGTCGAAACTCGCGGAAACGGGCACGCCGGGCGCCGTCGTGCTGCCGCGCCCGATGCTCCATTCGGGCGATCTCGACTTCAGCTTCAGCGGCCTGAAGACGGCCGTGCTCACGCAGATGAAGAAGTTCGAGGCCGCAAAACTCGAAGGCGAAGCGCTCGAACGCGCGAAGGCCGATCTCGCGCGCGGCTTCGTCGACGCGGCCGTCGACGTGCTCGTCGCGAAGTCGCTCGCCGCACTCAAGAAGACGAAGCTCAAGCGCCTCGTCGTCGCGGGCGGCGTCGGCGCGAACCGCCAGTTGCGGGCCGCGCTGTCGGCCGCCGCGGCCAAGCGCGGCTTCGACGTGCACTATCCGGATCTTGCGCTCTGCACCGACAACGGCGCGATGATCGCACTCGCCGGCGCATTGCGGCTCGGCCGCTGGCCCGAGCAAGCGAACGCCGACTACGCGTTCACGGTGAAACCGCGCTGGGATCTCGCATCGCTCGCACGCTGATTCGCACGACGCACCGGCACGCACCGGACATCACCAGCCAAAACACAAAGGCCGCTCGATCGAGCGGCCTTTTCCGTTACAGCGGCACAACGTCACGCAGCGTGCCGCTTGTCGCGTTCGATCAGCGCATACGCGCTGTGATTGTGGATCGACTCGAAGTTCTCGGCTTCGAGCACGTAGGCGACGACGCGGTCGTCCGCATCGAGACGCTGCGCGACGTCGCGCACCAGATCCTCGACGAACTTCGGATTTTCGTACGCACGCTCCGTGACGAACTTCTCGTCCGGACGCTTCAGCAAGCCCCACAGCTCGCACGACGCTTCTTCTTCCGCGATGCGGATCAGCGCCTCGACCGGCAGGTCGGCCGCAAGCTCGGCGTCGATCGTCACGTGCGAGCGCTGGTTGTGCGCACCGTACTGCGAGATCTTCTTCGAGCACGGGCACAGGCTCGTCACCGGCACGAGCACCTTCAGGAACAGGCGCGCTTCGCCGTTGCGGCTTTCGCCCGCGAGCGTCACTTCATAGTCGAGCAGGCTCTGCACGCCCGACACCGGTGCCGTCTTGTTCACGAAGTACGGGAACGTGACCTCGATCCGGCCGGCCTCGGCTTCCAGCTTCTCGAGCATCGACGCGAGCATCGCACGGAAGCGCTCGACCGTCAGCGGCGCACGATTCTCCTCGAGCAGCGCGACGAAGCGCGACATGTGCGTGCCCTTCTGATCGGCAGGCAGGCGCACGTCGAGATTCCAGACGCCGACGGTCGGCTGCACGTCGCCGCTCTCGGTGCACACCGTCAACGGATGCCGGACCGCCTTCACGCCCACGCGCTGAATCGGAATCTGGCGGGTATCCACCGTGCTCTGCACGTCGGGCATCACGAAGGCGGGATTCATCTGGTTCATCTTTTTCAATCCTTGTAAGCCGCGCGTCCGACGACGCGCACGCCGCGTCATGCGGCAGCCGGAAAAGCAACATGGGCCCGCAGGCCCATGTTTTCCGCATCAATGTAGACCGGTTGCGCCAGTCGCACCGACGCCGCCCGCAGGCGGCGCCAGCTTATGCGACGCGCTTCGCCTGACCGGCGACATCGGCCGCCGCGTTGAGGAAGCGTTCGCGAATCGATTTCGCGATGCCCGCGCCGTCGAGGCCGCATTGCGACAACAGCTTTGCGTGGTCGCCGTGATCGACGAACTGGTCAGGGAGGCCCAATTGTAGTACGGGTCGGATAACCCCACTCTCCATCAGGGCTTCCACGCAGGCGGAGCCCGCGCCGCCCATCACACAACCTTCCTCGACCGTGACAAGGTAGTCGTGCGTCTCGGCGAGTTCGCGCACGAGCGCGGCATCGACCGGCTTCACGAAGCGCATGTTCGCGACCGTTGCATCGAGCTCCTCGCCTGCCACAAGCGACGGCGCAACCATCGTGCCGAACGCGAGGATCGCGACGCGCTTGCCCTCCGGCTGCGACGTGCGGCGACGCACTTCACCCTTGCCGAGCGGAATTTCGGTGAATTCCTTCACCGTCGCCACGCCCGTGCCCGCGCCGCGCGGATAACGCACCGCGGTCGGGTTCGGCTGCTGAAGCGCCGTGTGCAGCATCTGGCGGCACTCGTTCTCGTCGGACGCGGCCATGATCGTCATGTTCGGAATGCAGCGCATGAAGGCGAGATCGTACGCGCCCGCGTGCGTCGCACCGTCCGCGCCGACGAGGCCCGCGCGGTCGATCGCGAACACGACCGGCAGGTTCTGCAGCGCGACGTCGTGGATCAGCTGGTCGTACGCACGCTGCAGGAACGTCGAGTAGATTGCGACAACGGGCTTCAGCCCTTCGGTCGCGAGACCGCCCGCGAACGTCACCGCGTGCTGCTCGGCGATGCCGACATCGTAGTAGCGATCCTTGAAGCGCTTCTCGAACTCGACCATGCCCGAGCCTTCGCGCATCGCGGGCGTGATGCCGACGACGCGCGAATCGCGCTCGGCTTCATCGCACAGCCATTCGCCGAACACCTGCGTGTATGTCTTCTTCGCGGGCGTGGCCGACGGCTTGATGCCTTCTGCCGGGTTGAACTTGCCGGGGCCGTGGTAGAGCACGGGATCGGCTTCGGCGAGCTTGTAGCCCTGGCCTTTCTTCGTCACCACGTGCAGGAATTGCGGGCCGCGCAGTTCGCGGATGTTCTGCAGCGTCGGGATCAGCGAATCGAGATCGTGACCGTCGATCGGGCCGATGTAGTTGAAGCCGAACTCTTCGAACAGCGTGGCCGGCACGACCATGCCCTTCGCGTGCTCCTCGAGCTTGCGCGCGAGTTCGAGCACCGGCGGCGCGACGCTCAGCACGCGCTCGACGCCCGCACGCGCGGCTGCGTAGAAGCGGCCCGACATCAGGCGTGCGAGATGGCGGTTCAGCGCGCCGACCGGCGGCGAAATCGACATGTCGTTGTCGTTGAGGATCACGAGCAGCTTCGCATCCTCCGACACGCCCGCGTTGTTCATCGCCTCGAACGCCATGCCCGCCGTCATCGCGCCGTCGCCGATCACCGCGATCGAGAAGCGGTCGTCGCCGTTCAGCTGGCTGCCGATCGCCATCCCGAGCGCCGCCGAGATCGACGTGCTCGAATGCGCGGTGCCGAACGTGTCGTATTCGGACTCGCTGCGGCGCGGGAAACCCGAGATGCCCCCGTACTGGCGCAGCGAATGCATCTGGTCGCGGCGGCCCGTCAGGATCTTGTGCGGGTAGGTCTGGTGACCCACGTCCCAGACGATCCGGTCGTTCGGCGTGTTGAACACGTAGTGCAACGCGATCGTCAGCTCGACCGTCCCGAGGTTGGACGACAGATGGCCGCCCGTCTTCGACACGCTGTCGAGCACGAACGCGCGCAGTTCATCCGCGAGCGGTTGGAGTTGGCGACGATCGAGGCGGCGCAGATCCGCCGGGTCGTCGATGGTTTTCAGCAAGTCGTACATCGTCGTTCCATTGTAGGAAATCAAACGCGCCCGCATTCTATTGCACGCACCGTAGCGTGTGCGCAGCGGCGGGCTTCGCGTCAGCTGACCCGGTTCACCACCAGGTCGGCAAGTTCGGCGAGACGCTGTGCGCGTGCGCCGAACGGTTTCAGCGCATCGTGCGCTTCGGCGCGCAGCTGGGCCGCGAGCTCACGCGATGCGTCGAGGCCGAGGATCGATACGTAGGTCGGCTTGTCGTTCGCCGCATCCTTGCCTGCCGTCTTGCCGAGCGTCGCCGAATCGGTCGTGACGTCGAGAATGTCGTCGACGACCTGGAAGGCCAGACCCACGGCGCCCGCGTAAACGTCGAGCGCGGCCATCGCTTCCGCCGACGGCGTGTCGCCGGCCAGCGCGCCCATCCGCACGGCGGCACGCAGCAGCGCGCCCGTCTTCATCCGGTGCATCGTCTCGAGCTGTTCGCGCGTCAGCTTGAGGCCGACGCTCGCCAGGTCGATCGCTTGCCCGCCGGCCATGCCGATCGAGCCGCTCGCCAGCGCCAGCTCGCGCACGAGCGCAGCCTGCTGCACCGGAGTCAGTGCCACGGCGTCGGTCAGCGCGACGAATGCCTGCGACTGCAGCGCATCGCCGACCAGCAGCGCCGTCGGCTCGTCATACTGCACGTGCACGGTCGGCTTGCCGCGTCGCAGCGCGTCGTCGTCCATGCACGGCATGTCGTCGTGCACGAGCGAGTAAACGTGGATCATCTCCAGCGCCGCCGCCGCTGCGTTGCGCGCCGCTTCGGTCGCGCCGGTCAGTTCGCCTGCTGCATGGCACAGCAGCGGGCGAACGCGTTTGCCGCCGCCGAGGACCGCGTAACGCATCGCTTCGTGAAGCTGCGTGGGCACCACATTATCGGCCGGCAAATAGTGGCCGAGTGCGTCCTCGACACGGTCGAGCACGGACCGCATCCATTGTTCGAATGTCATAGATCGTCGTCTTCGCCGTCCGTGGCGGCCGTGCCGGACGAAAGCGGCTTCAGGGTCGCGCCGTCCAGCACGCGAACCTGCTGCTCCACTTTCTCGAGCTGCTGTTGGCAAAACGCAACGAGGGTCGCACCGCGGCGATACGCCGCCAGTGAATCCTCGAGGCTCAACGCGCCGCCTTCCATCCGTGCAACCAGCGTCTCGAGTTCCGCGAGCGCCATCTCATAATTGTCCGGCAACGGTTCGGTGCCATTGCCGGGCGGCGTGGCGCCTGGGGATGCGGTTTTCGCCATGGACGAGGGTGTCAAATTTCAAAACAAGTCGGACATTCTACGGCAAAAGAGAATTCTCCGATCTGCCGACGTGGGCACCCCGGCACATCTTCCGGCCCCATCTTCGACACACGGGGTGCGCACCCCGATTGTCTCCCGACAAAAAATTGACACAAATCAGGCACTTAATCCTAGCCTTGCGAGGCGAACCGGGTATAATTCCCCGTTTCCCTAAATCGATTTTTCGATGGTTGGGTTGTTCACTGCTTTCACGCTAACACCGGGAGTGGGAATGTCCAATCTGAGCGATGCGCTTCAGTTGAAGTCGGCCCACAGCCAGCTTCCAGTCACTGCATATTTCGATGAGGCGCTCCTTGAGCGCGAGATCGAAACCCTCTTCAAGAAAGGACCTCGTTACGTCGGGCACGAATTGATGGTGCCCGAGGCGGGGGATTATTTTGCGCTGCCGTCCGAGCAGGAAGGTCGCGTGCTGGTCCGCAACCCGGCCAACCAGATCGAACTGCTGTCCAACGTGTGCCGTCACCGGCAGGCGATCATGCTGAACGGGCGCGGCCACACGCAGAACATCGTGTGTCCGCTGCACCGCTGGACTTACGATCTGGAAGGCCAACTGCTCGGCGCGCCGCACTTCCCCGACAAGCCGTGCCTGAACCTCGGCAAGAGCCCGCTGCAGAACTGGCAGGGGCTGCTGTTCGAGGCCGAAGGCCGCAACGTCGCGCGCGATCTCGCGAACCTCGGCACGAAGCATCACTTCGACTTCTCCGAGTATCACTTCGATCACGTCGAAGTGCACGAGTGCGATTACAACTGGAAGACGTTCATCGAGGTCTACCTCGAGGATTATCACGTCGTCCCGTTCCACCCGGGCCTCGGCAGCTTCGTGTCGTGCGACGATCTCAAATGGGAGTTCGGCGACTGGTACAGCGTGCAGACGGTCGGCGTGCACAACGCCCTCGCGAAACCGGGCAGCGCGACCTACCAGAAGTGGCACGAGCAGGTGCTCAAGTTCCGCAACGGCGTGCCGCCGGAGTTCGGCGCGATCTGGATGGTCTACTACCCGGGCCTGATGATCGAGTGGTATCCGCATGTGCTCGTCGTGTCGTGGCTGATTCCGCGCGGGCCGCAGAAGACGACCAACATCGTCGAATTCTATTACCCCGAGGAAATCGCGCTGTTCGAACGCGAGTTCGTCGAGGCCGAGCGCGCCGCCTATATGGAAACGGCCATCGAGGACGACGAAATTGCGATGCGGATGGACGCGGGCCGCCGCGCACTGATGGCGCGCGGCGAATCGCAGGTCGGGCCATACCAGAGCCCGATGGAAGACGGCATGCAGCACTTCCACGAGTTTCTGCGCCGCCACCTCGGCGACATCTGACCGCGCGCGGCGCGCCAGCGCCGCATGGCATTCGGCATATCAAAAGACGGGTTTCGGCCCGTCTTTTTTTGTTTAGACTTGGAGTATCAGGCCGTTTGCACTCCAGGGAGCCGTCATGCCACACACCCACTACACCACGCTCATCTCCGCAGCCAATCTCGCCGAGCGGCTGGCCGCGGCGCCGGGCAGCGTCGCCGTGTTCGACTGCCGCTTCGACCTCGTCGATCCGGGCGCAGGCGAAGCCGCCTATGCGGCCGGCCATATCCCCGGCGCGCAGTATCTCCATCTCGACCGCGACCTGTCCGGCCGCAAGACCGGCACCAACGGGCGCCATCCGCTGCCGACCCGCGACGCATTCGCGACGCTGATCGCCAGCCGCGGCGTCAAGCAGGGCCAGCAGGTCATCGCCTATGACGCACAAGGCGGCGCCTATGCGGCGCGGCTTTGGTGGCTGCTGCGCTGGCTCGGGCACGATTCCGTCGCGCTGCTCGACGGCGGCCTGCAGGCGTGGGAAGCGGCCGGCCAGCCGCTGACCACCGACGTGCCGCATCCGGCCGCCGGCGACTTCCGCGCGACGACCCCGCTCGAATCGACGGTCGACGCGGCAGCCGTGCTCGCGAACGTGACGTCGGCCACGCGCGTCGTGATCGATGCGCGCGCACCGGATCGCTATCGCGGCGAAAACGAAACGATCGATCGTGTCGGCGGCCACATTCCCGGCGCACGCAACCGGTTCTTCAAGGACAACCTGGCCGCCGACGGCCGCTTCAAGACCGGCCATGAGCTGCGCGAGACATTCACCACGCTGCTGGCCGGCACCGAACCGAACAGCGTGATCCTGCAATGCGGGTCCGGCGTGACCGCATGCCACAACGCGCTCGCGCTCGAAATCGCGGGGCTGCATGGCGCGTCGCTGTATCCGGGCTCGTGGAGCGAATGGAGCGCCGATCCGTCGCGTCCGATCGCGACCGGCCCGAACCCGTAAGCACCTGCGCGGCGCGACGACAAGGCGGCGGCATCTGCCGCCTTGTCGTTCACATCACGCCGTACTTGTGGAACCACTCGATCGCGCGCTTCCAGCCGTCCTCGGCGTCGCCCTTCACGTAACTCGGCCGATAATCGGCGAAGAACGCGTGGCCGGCATCCGGATACACGACGATCTCCGATTGACGCGCGAGCTTCGAATCGCTCGTCTGGATTGCCTTGCGCATGTCCGCGAGCGACGCCTGCGTGATGTTCGTGTCCTTCTCGCCGTACAGCCCGAGCACGGGTACCTTCAGCAACGACGCATGATCGACCGGATTGAACGGCGTCATCTCGTCGGTCGTGCCCTCGACGAACCCGTACCATGCGACGGCCGCGCGCACGTGCGGATTATGCTCCGCGTACAGCCACGCCTGGCGGCCGCCCCAGCAGAACCCCGTCACGCCGAGACGCGACAGGTCACCGCCGTTCTTGCCGGCCCACGCGACGGTCGCATCGAGATCCTCGGTGACCTGCCGGTCAGGCACCTTGCTGATGATGTTGTCGAAAAGCTCCTTCATCGTCGGATACTTCGACGCATTGCCCTGGCGCGCGAACAGGTCCGGCGCGATCGCCAGATAGCCGAGCTTCGCGAAGCGGCGGCAGACGTCGGCGATATGCGCATGCACGCCGAAGATCTCGTGGATCACGATGACGACCGGCAGGTTCGTCTTGTCGACCGGCTGCGCGCGATACGCGGGGATGCTCGCGTCGCCCGAGCGGATCTCGATGGTGTCGACGTCCAGCCCGGTGCTGTCGGTCGTGATCGTCTGCGCCGACACGGGCAGCACGGCCGCCGCGAAGGTGCCGCCCAGCGCGGCCTGCATGAACTTGCGGCGCGAGAACGGAACGTGGGGAACCAGGCTGTCGACTTCGGGTTTCAACATGAATGCACTCCTCGATTGGGCACCGCCGTCGCGGCCAGGGACTCGACCCGGCGTCATGCCGGCGGACGGCGCGGATGTCGCGGCGGTTGGCACCCCGCCGCAAGCGGAAACCCGGACAAGATGCCCAATAATCCGTTGTCGCGTCAACTGTCAGATGTGTAAGACTCGATTACGACGGTGTCATGCGGTGGCATCCAAAGGTATCGACAACCGCGGCACCCCGGCCCGGCAAATCCATGCGGGGCACGCATGCGGCGAGCGCCGTCGCGCGCTCGAATGTCCACGGATTGGAACCAAACGATGCGCAATAGCAGGGCCGGTGCGCGAATCCGGGTCAACCGCACTTGAAACGACAACGGGCAGGAAACGCGCTCGATACGCGTTCCCTGCCCGTCGGAGCACGAACCGCGCGGTCAGTGCAGTTTGACGCGCGGCAGCGTCGTGCGGCGCAGCCAGTGCGCGAACGTATCGAGCATCATGCGCGGATAGCCGTGCAGCGCCGCGATGTGCAGGCGGTACAGCGACATGTACATGAAGCGCGCGAACAGCCCTTCGATCAGCATGTTGCCGCCGATCAGGCCGCCCATCAGGTTGCCGACCGCGCTGAAGTGACCGAGCGACACGAGCGAACCGAAATCGCGATATGTGAACTCGGGCAGCTGACGTCCGTCGAGCCGGCAGCCGATCGCCTTCAGCAGAAAGCTCGCCTGCTGGTGCGCGGCCTGCGCACGCGGCGGCACGTTGCGCTCGTTGCCGGGCCATACGCATGCCGCGCAATCGCCGAGTGCGAAGACGTTGTCGTCGGTGAAGGTCTGCAGTGTGCGACGCACGTCGAGCTGGCCGAGCTTGTTGACCTGCAGGCCGTCAAGATTCGACAGCACGGACGGCGCCTTGATGCCGGCCGCCCAGACCGTGAGATCCGCGCGCACCGACTTGCCGCTCGCGGTATGCACGAAACCCGGCGCGACCTCGGTCACACGCTCCGCGAGCATCAATCGCACGCCGAGCTTTTCGAGCAGCTCGGCCGTTGCGGTCGATACGCGCTCCTGCAGCGCAGGCAGAATCCGCGGCCCCGATTCGATCAGCACGATGCCGACGTCGTGCTGCGGGTCGAGCTTGTGCAGCCCATAGACGGACAGCACCTGCGCGGTGTTGCGCAGTTCCGCGGACAACTCGACGCCCGTCGCGCCACCGCCGACGATCACCACCTGGATGCGCGGCTCGTCCGGCGCTCCCGGCGCGGGCTGCGCCGGCGCCTGGTGCTCGGCGCGCATGCACGCGGCGATCAGGCGCTTGCGGAAGCGCTCGGCCTCGCCGACCGTATCGAGCGCAATCGCGTTTTCGGCCGCGCCCTGCACGCCGAAGAAATGCGTCGTGCTGCCGATCGCGATCACGAGCGTGTCGTATTCCAGGTCACGCGCCGGCAGCAGCTCCTCGCCGTCGCTGTCGTTGACGGGCGACAGGGTGATGCGCTTCGCCGCGCGATCGAGCGAGGTCAGTTCGCCCTGCTGAAACTCGAAACCATGCCAGCGCGCCTGCGCCGCGTATTCGAGTTCCTGCGTGAACGGGTCCATGCTGCCGGCCGCGACCTCGTGCAGCAATGGCTTCCAGATGTGGGTCGGATTGCGGTCGACGAGCGTGACAAGCGCACGCGCGGGACGATTGCCGCGCGCGCTGTAACGATCGCCGAGCCGCGTCGCCAGTTCCAGGCCGCCCGCGCCTCCGCCTACGATGATGATCCGATGCATCCGATTCCCCCTTTGCGATTCGAAACTGCTGCCGCCGGACGATGCAGACGCGATGCGTTCGCGCCGCCCGCTGGATTAACCGGTTCGGACATCATCGATGTGCAGTTCGAAACACTTCGATGCGCCGATCCCGGAACGCGGGGCGCGCTGCCCCCGCGACAATGACCTGACTGACATGCATTGTCCGGGAGCTTGCGCGTTGACCACAAGCAAACCATCTCGATATTCAGCATCCCTGCAACAATATGCCGCGGGACGCGGGAATCACGCTGGGGTGTGTCAGTGTGCCTCTTCCCAGTTCGCGCCGGCACCCACTTCAGCGACCAGCGGCACCTTCAGCTTCGCCACGCCGCACATCATTTCCGGCAGTTTCTCGCGCACGAGCGACAGTTCGTCGTCGGGCACCTCGAGCACCAGTTCGTCGTGCACCTGCATGATCATCCGCGATGCGAGGTGGTCGCGCGTGAGCCAGTCGTCCACCGCGATCATCGACAGCTTGATCAGGTCGGCAGCCGTGCCCTGCATCGGTGCATTGATAGCCGCACGTTCAGCGGCCTGACGGCGCGGGCCGTTGCCGCCGTTGATCTCCGGCAGCCACAGGCGGCGGCCAAAAACGGTTTCGACGTAGCCCTTTTCCTTCGCCGCCGCACGCGTGTCCTCCATGTACTGCGCGACGCCCGGGTAGCGCGCGAAATAGCGGTCGATATACAGCTTCGCCGCATCGCGCGTGATGCCGAGGTTCGACGCGAGGCCGAACGCGCTCATCCCGTAGATGAGCCCGAAATTGATCACCTTCGCGATCCGGCGCTGGTCGGAGTTGACTTCCAGCGGCGTCACGCCGAACACTTCGGCGGCCGTTGCGCGGTGGATGTCCTCGCCCTGCGAGAACGCGCGCAGCAGCGACGCGTCGCCCGAAATGTGCGCCATGATCCGCAGTTCGATCTGCGAATAGTCGGCCGACACGATGCGGTGACCCGGCGATGCGATGAACGCCTCGCGGATCCGCCGGCCCTCGGCCGTGCGCACCGGAATGTTCTGAAGATTGGGATCGTTCGACGCAAGGCGACCCGTTACCGCGACGGCCTGCGCGTAGTTCGTGTGCACGCGGCCCGTTGCGGGATTCACCATGCGCGGCAGCTTGTCGGTGTAGGTTGACTTCAGCTTCGACAGCCCGCGATGCTCGAGCAGCAGCTTCGGCAGCGGGTAATCCTCGGCCAGCTTCTGCAGCACTTCTTCGTCGGTCGACGGGGCGCCGCTCGGCGTCTTCTTCACGACCGGTAACTGCAGCTTCTCGAAGAAGATCTGCCCGATCTGCTTCGGCGAGCCGAGATTGAATTCGCCGCCGGCCAGTTCGTACGCCTGCCCTTCGAGCTCGATGAGACGCGTCGCGATCTCGCTGCTTTGCGCCTGCAGCAGTGCGTCGTCGATGAGCACGCCGGTGCGCTCCATCTTGCGCAGCACGAGCGACACCGGCATCTCGATCTCGCGATACACACGCTCGAGGCCCGGTTCGCGCGCAACCTGCGGATACAGCGCATGATGAAGCTGCAGCGTGATGTCCGCATCTTCGGCGGCGTACGCGGCGGCCTGCTCGAGCGCCACTTCGTCGAAGCCGATCTGCTTCGCGCCCTTGCCGGCCACGTCTTCATACTTGATCGTCTTGACGCCCAGATGACGCAACGCGAGGCTGTCCATGTCGTGCGTGCGGTGCGATTCGAGCACGTACGATTCGAGCATCGTGTCGTGCTCGATACCGTTCAGCGCGATGTCGTAGTTCGCGAGCACCTGCGCGTCGTACTTCAGGTGTTGGCCCACCTTCTTGCGGTCGGCCGATTCGAGCCACGGCTTCAGGCGCGCGAGCACGTCGTCGATCGGCAACTGCTCGGGAAGATCGGGGCCGCGGTGCGCGACCGGAAGATACGCGGCCTTGCCCGGCTCGATCGAAAACGACAGGCCGACGAGCCGCGCGGTCATCGGATCAAGCGAGGTCGTTTCGGTGTCGAACGCGGTCAGTGCGGCCGCGTCGATCTTCGCGAACCATGCATCGAACTGTTCCCAGGTCTGGATCGTGTCGTATTCGCGGACGATGTCCGCCGCGACCACCTGTGCCGGCTCGCCTTCCGGCGCGTCGGCGCCGCCGCCTTCGGCGGGCGCGCTGTCGACTTCGCGCAGCCACGTCTTGAAGCCATAGCGCGCAAAGATGTCGCGCAGCAGGTCGCGTGCTTCGCCGTCGCTCTTCAGCGACGCTTCGATCGATTCGAGATGCGGTGCGAGATCGCAGGCCGTGTCGACGGTCACGAGCTTGCGGCCGAGCGGCAGGAAGTCGAGCGCGCGGCGCAGGTTGTCGCCGACCACGCCCTTGATCTCGCCCGCGTGTTCGATCACGCCGTCGAGGCTGTCGTATTGCGACAACCATTTCACGGCCGTCTTCGGCCCGCATTTCTCGACGCCGGGCACGTTGTCGACGGTGTCGCCGATCAACGCGAGATAGTCGATGATCCGCTCGGGCGGCACGCCGAACTTCTCGATCACGCCGCCGCGATCGAGCGTCTCGTTGGTCATCGTGTTGACGAGCGTGACATGATCGGTGACGAGCTGCGCGAGGTCCTTGTCGCCGGTCGACACGATCACGTTCATCCCGTGCCGCTCGGCTTCGCGCGCGAGCGTGCCGATCACGTCGTCGGCCTCGACGCCCTCGACCATCAGCAGCGGCCAGCCGAGCGCACGTACCGCGCCGTGAATCGGCTCGACCTGCAGTGCAAGATCGGGCGGCATCGACGGACGGTTTGCCTTATAGTCGGCATAAAGGTCGTCACGGAACGTCTTGCCCTTTGCATCGAACACGCAAGCGCTATACTCTGCACTGACTTCCTTGCGCATACGGCGCAGCATGTTGATGATTCCGTAGAGCGCTCCGGTCGGCTCCCCGCCAGGGCCACGCAAATCAGGCATCGCATGGTAAGCCCGATACAGATAGCTCGAACCGTCAACCAATAGCAGGGTCTTACCTTCCAGATTTCGTTCTTCAGGCATTATGAACAAGAGAAAAGTGATTCCGAGTCTGCGTTCGCTCGCAGATCAAGAACGCGCGACGGCCAAGAAGGCGCGCGCATCGTGGCAGATGTTCACGATTATGGCAGAGTTTATCGAGGCGACCGAGTACCTGTCGGAGATCCGACCGGCCGTCAGCATCTACGGTTCTGCCCGTCTCAAGCCCGACACGCCGCACTACAAGCTGGCCGTGCAGATCGCGCGCAAGCTGTCCGACGCCGGCTTCGCTGTGATCTCCGGCGGCGGCCCCGGCATCATGGAAGCCGCGAACAAGGGTGCGCACGCCGGCAAGGCGCCGTCGGTCGGCCTGAACATCGAGTTGCCGCACGAGCAGGCGGGCAACCACTACCAGGACATCTCGCTGCGCTTCCGCCACTTCTTCACGCGCAAGGTAACGTTCGTGAAGAACTCCGACGCGGTGATCGTGATGCCGGGCGGCTTCGGCACGCTCGACGAACTGTCCGAGGTGCTCACGCTGATCCAGACGAAGAAGTCGCGCCTCGTGCCGATTATTCTCGTGGGTAGCACGTTCTGGCAGGGGCTGCTGCAATGGTTCCGCGACCAGCTGATTCCGATGGGCCTCATCAATCCGGAAGACATGGATCTGATGCAGGTGATCGACGATCCCGACCAGGTGCTCGACGCCGTGCTCGCGTTCTACGAGGACAGCGGCGAGGAAGAAGGCGCGGACGGCGAAGACCATCCGCCGCGGCCCGAAGAAGACCGCATGTTCTATCTGTAATTCGATCGGTGCGATGGCCGGCCTCGCGGCCGGCGTCGCGTCTCCCGCGCGGCAGGCACGGTAATTCGGCCACCCGTCGCGCGTCATTTTGTAACGCCGTATTAATCCCGCCGCGCAGCCGCGCGCCGGCGAATGTCAAATCCGGGCAGCCTGCATCGCGCAATGCGGTCGACGCCTCCCATGCGTGGCCCGCCATTGTCAAATCATGCAGCCTGTCATCGATCCGGCCGGCGCATCTGACGTCAATGCGACGTAACAAACCCGTCTCGCCTTTTTCGCGCGGCGCCTGCACACTGCGTCTCGTCGGCGTGGCGTCCCCCGGTGGAACGATCCCCCCTCGCGTCCATCGCGTCGCGCCGGCCTTTTGACAACGACATCACGGAAAACAACATGAAACGCTCGCTGATCGCCCTCGCCTTCGCCGGCCTCGGTCTTTCGCTGTCCGGCCTCGCCCAAGCCGTCAACGTCGACGTCAACATCGGCACGCCCGCGCCGGTCGTCGTCGCGCCCGCGCCTGTCGTGGTCGCTCCGGGGCCTGCGGTCGTGATCGGCTGGCACGGCGATCGTTACTGGGACGGCCGCCGCTACTGGGAGCGTCGCGAGTGGGAAGATCATCAGCGCCATCGCGGTCACGGCGGCTACCATTGCCCGCCGGGACATGCGAAGAAGGGTGAGTGCTGAGCATCTGAGTGCGGGGTCGATCGGGGTCGCGCACCGCGGGACAAAGAACAAGGCCGCACGTGAACGAAAGTTCGCGTGCGGCCTTTGTCGTTACGCCCGCGGCTTGCTCGGCATTCACCCGCCGGTGCTCGGCGGTCTCCAGCCATTGGCCAGTTCAGCCATCAACCGAAGCCGATGCTGATGCTGATGCTGATGCTGATGCTGCGTGTACCAGCGTCACCGCCCGTTTGCGCGCAGCCTCTCTGCCCGCGTGATCGACTTCAGGTCCGAACAGCGTTTTCTCGACGATGATCGATTCAATGTCGGTGATACCGATGAAGCGCAGCCACGCTTCAAGAAACGGCCGCTGAAAATCGAACGACTCGGCAGGCGTACTCGATTGCCTTGAATAGTCGAGGCCTCTCGCATAGATCACGACCGCTTTCTTGCCGTTCAGCAATCCCGCTAACCCACGCTCGTCGAATGAGAAGAGGACGTCGCGGTGGGACACGGCGTCGATGAAATGCTTGAGCTTGTATGGGATGGAAAAATTCCACAGCGGCACGGAGAACAGCAGCGTATCCGCGTCGTGCATCCGCTGCGCCAGCTGCCGGAAACCTGCCCACGCTTGCTGCTGGCCTTCGCTGAGCGGTGTACCGCTCAAGTCCGCGTATTTGGCATCGAGCGCATCGCCGTCGAGCTCCGGCAATGGCGTCGCCCACAGGTCGAGCACGTCGACCCGATGCTCCGGATGCGCGTTGCGCCAGGCTTCCAGATACGCGCGCGCAACGTCGAGTGATGCGGACCGCGACTTGCGCGGGGAGGATTCGATATGCAGCAAGGTCGACATGAAACGACTCCTGACGGGTTGACGGCCCTCATCAGAACATAGTTCGATTCAAAATATAAACGAAGTATCATCGCGGTACTCAGTAGCATTCGCACTGTATTTCGGGGCATGTCATGTTCGATACCATTTTGCTGCGCTCTTTCGTGGCCGTCGTCCAGGAAGGCGGGTTCACGCATGCCGCGGCCCGTCTGAATCTGACGCAGTCCGCGGTCAGCGCGCATCTGCGGCGCCTGGAAAAACAGACCGGCCGTGACCTGCTCGTGCGCACCACGCGCTCGGTCACGCTCACAGTGGACGGCGAACTGCTGCTGGGTTACGCGCGCGCCATCCTCGCGCTTAATCAGGACGCGCGCGCGCAACTGCTACGCGAACCGAGTGCAGGCGCGATCCGCGTGGGGCTGTCGGAAGACCTCGCCAATGTCAGGCTGATGCATGTGATACAGGCGTTTGCCGTGCGGTACCCGCGCATCGCATTCAGCATCAGAGTCGGTATCCCGGGCGAATTGCTCCAGGCGCTGGATCACGGTGAACTGGATGTGGTGATGGGTGGACGCTGCCATGACGGGCCCACCGGACGCGTGCTCTGGCGCGAGCCGCTTGTGTGGGCCGGTGCGGATTGGATGACGCTCACGCCTGGCGTACCGGTGCCGATTGCGCTGCTGCCGGAACCCTGCCCGTATCGTGAGGCCTCGCTGGCAGCACTGGCCCGCGCGGGCGTGGATTACCGGATCGTGCTCGTGTGCCCGAGCGGTGCCGGCCTGTGCGCCGCCGCGCACGCGGGCTTTGCGGTGACACCGATCGTGCACACACAACTTGCGCACGGCTTGCGTGCGATCCCGCCGGATGCCGGCCTGCCGGCCCTGCCCGATGTCGAGTTCACGATGTTCGCGGCGCCGGGCGCGTCGACCAGGGTTGTCGACGAACTGGGCAACGCGATCGTGCTGGCATTCGCACACAAAGGATGACCACGGTCATCGCGGCGACACGATTGGGATTTTCGCGGCCAGAGGCATACGCATCGTCATCGGTTCACGAAATTCCACGAAGAACCCTAAAAAAGCCGCCAGCACCGTAGTGTCTGGCGGCATTCTTTCGCGGCTGACCGCGCGTCAGAAATCGAGCTGCGCGACCGTGATGCCAAGCGCGGCGGCGATCTTCTCGCGCGTCGACTTGCGCGGTTTCTCGCTTCGCTCCTGCTGCGCGTAAGCGGACTGGCTGATGCCGAGTCGGGCCGCGATATCGGCCTGCGTCAGTTTCAGATGTTCGCGCCATGCGCGCAGGGGCGTCGCCCCGTCAATTGTGGCGCTGATCACTTCGTGCCGGATCAGGTCGCGCTCCTCTTCGTGCTGCGCCATGTAGTCCGCGTAGGGGATCACCATAAAGGCCGGTGCTCCGTCCGACCCGTTGATGATTTGGATGTTGGTACGTGCGTTCAGATCGGCACGCACTTCCACGACCTGCGGGCGAAAGCGCTGACCGATCTGAAACCGCAGCGGGGGGCCAGCGCAATCACTGGCCGGCCACACGACCGAAATCACGTGAAGTAGAACGCGTTCAACCCGTTCCATTGACGCGTCCAAGTTAGACACCGCCGCCCATGTTAGACGCGAAGGCTCCCCGGATCATCCGGGGAGCCTTATGCCGCGAGGGCTTGTTACTGAAACGCCACTTCCGCGAAGCTCCGAAGCTTGCGGCTATGGAGCTTGTCGAGCCCGTTCGTGCGCAGAATCTCCATCGCCTTGACGCCGATCTGCAGATGCTGGTCGACCTGGCCGCGATAGAACGTGTCGGCCATGCCCGGCAGCTTCAGCTCGCCATGCAGCGGCTTGTCCGAGACGCACAGCAGCGTGCCGTACGGCACGCGGAAACGGAAACCGTTGGCGGCGATCGTCGCACTTTCCATGTCGAGCGCGATCGCGCGGCTCTGCGACAGCCGCTGCACGGGCTCGCGGTGATCGCGCAGTTCCCAGTTGCGGTTGTCGACGCTCGCGACCGTGCCCGTGCGCATCACGCGCTTCAGTTCGGCACCTTCGAGACGGGTGACCTCGGCCACGCCGCGTTCGAGCGCGAGCTGTACTTCGGCGAGCGCCGGGATCGGCACCCACAGCGGCAGGTCCGCATCCAGCACGTGATCCTCGCGCACGTAACCGTGCGCGAGCACGTAGTCGCCGAGGCGCTGCGTGTTGCGCAGGCCCGCGCAATGACCGAGCATCACCCAGGCATGCGGACGCAGGACCGCGATGTGATCGGTGATCGTCTTCGCGTTCGACGGACCGACACCGATGTTGACCATCGTGATCCCGCTGCCGTCCGCGCGCTTCAGGTGATACGCGGGCATCTGCGGCAGCCGCGGCGGCGCGGCGCCCTCGGCCGGCTCGCTGCCGAGGTTCGCGTTGTACGTGATGACGTCGCCCGGCTCGACGAAAGAACTGTACTGGCTGCGGTACGCGCGCACGTCGGGATCGGTGCTTTCCGTCATCAGCGTGCGGCCGAGCTTCACGAATTCGTCGATGTAGAACTGGTAGTTCGTGTAGAGCACGTAATTCTGGAAGTGCGTGGGCGATGTCGCCGTGTAGTGACGCAGCCGGTGCAGCGAGAAGTCGACGCGCGCCGCGGTAAACAGCGCGAGCGGATGCGGCTCGCCGGGTGCCGGCTCGAACGTGCCGTTGACGATGCGGTCGTCGAGGTACGACAGGTCGGGCGTGTCGAAGATGTCGCGCATCGCGAGCAGCCGGTCGCGGTCGAGCTCGCCTTCGAGGTGAATGCCTTCGGGAAACGCGAAGTGAACCGGAATCGGCTGCGACGACACGCCGATCTCGATCTTCACATGGTGGTTCTTCGACAGCAGGCGCAGCTGCTCGCGATAGTAGTTCGCGAACAGGTCGGGACGCGTGACGGTCGTCTCGAACACGCCGGGGCCCGCGACGAAGCCGTACGAACGGCGCGAATCGACGTGCGTATTGACGTCGGTGCGAATCCGCACGAACGGGTAGCACGCGCGCACGTGCTCGGTGATCGATTCATGGCGGCGATAACGCGCGAACGCGTCGCGCAGGAACCCGGTATTGGTGTCGTAGATGGCCGACAGCCGCGCGACGGCGGCGACGGAATCGTCGAATGCTTCGACGGGCGGGCTCTCAGGCGTCAGCACCCGATGCCGGCGGCTCAAATCGTTCTTCATTTTCATCACCTCGTCTGATCGGACGACATTACCACGGAACCCGGTCACGCTCATGGCCGCTCGCTCGCACGCCGCTTGCACGCGAGGGCCGGGCCGCGCGCAGTATTTGCTAAAATCCAAAGGTTCACTGGAGACTCATCATGAAGCCGCTCATTCTCGTCGCCGCTGCCGCCGTGCTCGCTGGCACGTTTGCCGCCGCCTACGCCGCCGGCGGCACGCCCGACGCCGACACGCAGGCCCGGGCCGAGGCCAACGAAGCCGCCGGCCTGCCCGATCTCCGCAAGATCAACCGGCCCGGCGCCGAAGTCACGTCGAAAGTCGACTTCGCCGACATTCGTCGCACGCCGAGCTTCCATGAAAAGAGCAAGAACGGCACCGAGGTCACCGAGTATCGCGATCGCGGCAAGCCGGTCGAGATCGACGTGAAGTCGAACTTCGGCACGCGCTACCAGATGAGCTCGACGCTCGACACCTCGCCGAAGCCGCATGACGCGGGCGTCCCGATCACGCGCCTGCCGTCGGTCAACCTCCGCTACTGATTTCCTGCCGCGCCGCGTCGATCCCGACGCGGCGCGCCGGCTTTCCCTTCACCTCCTGTCGCGCCGCACGCCGCGCGCGTGCCGACAACTGACCAGACGCATCTCGCATGGCCGTTTTCACCGCTGTTTCCGACTCCGATCTCGCGCAATGGATGCGCCACTACGAACTGGGCGACGTGCTGGCGTTCCGCGGCATTCCGTCCGGCATCGAAAACAGCAACTTCTTCCTGACGACGACGCGCGGCGAATACGTCCTGACGATCTTCGAAAAGCTGACGGGGGAACAACTGCCGTTCTACCTGGACCTGATGCGCCATCTGGCCAGCCACGGCGTGCCGGTGCCGGATCCGGTCCCGCGCGACGACGGCGCGCTGTTCGGCGAACTGCACGGCAAGCCGGCGGCGATCGTCACGAAGCTCGAGGGCGCCGCCGAACTCGCACCGGGGGTCGAACACTGCATCGAGGTCGGGCAGATGCTCGCGCGCCTGCACCTCGCGGGGCGCGACTATGCGCGCCACCAGCCGAACCTGCGCAGCCTGCCGTGGTGGCAGGAGAACGTGCCGGCGATCGTGCCGTTCATTTCCGACGCGCAGCGCACGCTGCTCGAGGACGAACTCGCGCACCAGGCGGCGTTCTTCTCGTCGGACGACTACGCGGCGCTGCCGAGCGGCCCGTGCCATTGCGACCTGTTCCGCGACAACGTGCTGTTCGCGCACGCGGCGCCCGGCACCGGTCATGACATCCGGCTCGGCGGCTTCTTCGATTTCTATTTCGCGGGCTGCGACAAATGGCTGTTCGACGTCGCGGTGACCGTCAACGACTGGTGCGTCGACCTCGCGACGGGCGTGCTCGACGTCGCGCGCGCGGACGCGCTGCTGCGCGCGTACCAGACGGTCCGGCCGTTCACGGCCGAAGAGCGCCGCCACTGGAGCAACATGCTGCGCGCGGGCGCATACCGCTTCTGGGTATCGCGCCTGTACGACTTCTACCTGCCGCGCGCGGCCGAAATGCTCAAACCGCACGACCCCGGTCATTTCGAACGCATCCTGCGTGAGCGTATCGCCCACACGCCCGCGCTTCCCGAGACCCATACCGCATGCAACTGATCGAAGTGCCCGCGAAAGCGGGCTATGTCTGGTTCCGTCAAGGCATCTGGCTGTTCCGCCGGAACCCGCTCGCGTTCATCACGCTGTTTTTCACGTACCTGCTGGCGATCACGCTGGTGTCGATGGTGCCCGTCATCGGCGCGGCGCTGCCGCTGCTGTTCATCCCCGGCATCGCCGTCGGCTTCATGGCCGCGTGCCGCGACACGGTGGCCGGCAAGCCGGTGATGCCGACGATCCTCGTCGACGGCTTTCGCTCGTACGGCTCCGTGACGACGCAGCGGCTGCTGGTGCTCGGCGTGGTCTACGTCGCGCTGATGGTGCTGGTGTTCGCCGCATCGTCCATCGTGGACGGTGGCGGGCTGCTCACCATGATGCTGGGCGCGACGAGCGAAACGAGTCCGACGCCGGAAGCGCTTGCCGCGCAAGGCACGCTCGGCGCGCTGCTGCTGGCGACGCTGCTCTATGCGCCGGTCGCGATGTTGTTCTGGTTCGCGCCGGTGCTGACCGCGTGGCACGACATCCCGCCCGCCAAGGCGCTGTTCTTCAGCATCGTCAGTTGCTGGCGCAATCGCGGCGCATTCGTGGTGTACGGGCTGCTGTGGTTCGCCGTTGCGCTCGGCACGTCGTTCGGCCTGTCGCTGCTGCTGCAAGCGCTCGGCGCCGGCGCCTACGCGCTGACGATCATGATGCCGGTGACGATCATCATCGTGACGATGATGTACTGCTCGTTCTATGCGACCTATCGCGGCTGCTTCGGCGTGCAGGAACCAGGGGCCGCGACGCCCGCCTCGGGCCGTTGAGCCGGGCCATTGACGCAGACTCGGCCGGCGCACGCCGCCGGCCGTCCCAACCTTCACGCTGCCCCCTGTTCAATCGAATCTGTTGCGCGCAAAATAATTTGCATGCAAATCATTAGCGCGTCCGCCGCGCCACCCGAATCATGGACCGCCTGCCCCCGCTGCCCCAGACGCTCGACGAGCAACTGTGCTTCGCGCTCTATTCGACTTCGCATGCGATGACGAAGGCGTACAAGCCGCTGCTCGACAAGCTGTCGCTGACCTATCCCCAATATCTGGCGATGCTCGTGCTGTGGGAACGTGACGATATCGCGGTGAAGGATATCGCCGCCCGCCTCGACCTCGACCCGGCCACCGTCACACCGCTGCTGAAGCGGCTCGAGGCGCTCGGCTACGTCGAACGCGTGCGCAGTGCGACCGACGAGCGCGTCGTGAACGTGCGCGTAACGACGGAAGGCCGAGCGCTGAAGCTCAAGGCGCGCTCGGTGCCAGCCGATCTCTTTTGCGCGATGCAGCAAACGCCCGAGTTCCTGGTCAGGCTGCGCGCGGATCTCCAGCAATTGCGCAACGCGCTGTCGGCCGCCAACGAAGGCTGACGGCACGTCGATCTCAAACAGGCCCGGCACTGCCGTAATGCCGTTCAGTTAAGAACTGAACGGCATTTTTGTTTTTAGGGTTGGAGTTGTAAACAGAGCGGCAAGCTGTTAA
>NZ_QTQD01000055.1:0-29351 GCF_003858025.1 Burkholderia sp. Bp9004
CGGCATCAGCTCGTTGTCCACGGGCCTCAGCTCGACCGATAGCTCGGTTACGTCGCTGTCGTCGTCCACGTCGACGGGTCTCTCGTCGGCAACCAGCTCGATCTCGTCGCTCTCGACGTCGACCTCGACCGGCATCAACTCGCTGTCGACCGGCCTCAGCTCGACCGATAGCTCGGTGGCTTCGCTGTCGACTTCCACGTCGACCGGCCTCTCGTCGGCAACCAGCTCGATCAGCTCGCTGTCCACGTCGACCTCGACCGGCCTGTCGTCCGCGACCAGCTCGATCGGCTCGCTGTCCACCAGCCTCAGCTCGACCAACAGCACGCTCACGTCGCTGTCCACGTCGACCGCAAGCAGCGTCACGTCGCTGTCCACGGGCCTGAGCTCGACCGACAGCTCGGTGGCGTCGCTCTCGACTTCGACGTCCACCGGCCTCTCGTCGGCGACGAGCTCGATCAGCTCGCTGTCGACTTCGACCTCGACCGGCCTGTCGTCGGCAACCAGCTCGATCAGTTCGCTGTCGACTTCCACGTCGACCGGTCTCTCGACGGCCACCAGCACGATCCTGTCGCTGTCCACGTCGACCTCGACCGGCCTGTCGTCGGCAACCAGCTCGATCACGTCGCTGTCCACCTCGACGTCGACCGCGATCGAAGCCGCGAAGACGCACTACTACAGCGTCAACGACAACGGCACGCAGCAAGGCAACTACGCCAACAACGGCGCGACGGGCGTCAACTCGCTCGCAGCCGGCGTGAACGCCAGCGCAGCAGGCGCCAGCAGCGTCGCGGTCGGCGACGGCTCGAACGCGGCATCGACCGGCGCGGTCGCCATCGGCCAGAACGCATCGGCCACTGGCGGCAAGGCGGTGTCGATCGGCTCCGGCAACACGGCGAGCGGCGACGGCGCGGTCGCGATCGGCGACCCGAGCATCGCAACGGGCACCGGCGCGGTGGCGATGGGCGCGAACGACACGGCGACCGGCACCGGGGCAGTGGCGCTCGGCAACGCGAACACGGCCACCGGCAACAGCGCGCTCGCCCTCGGCAACTCGAACCAGGCCACCGCGGACAACACGATCGCGCTGGGCAACAAGGCTGTCGCAAGCGCAACCGGCGCCCAGGCCTACGGTTCGGGTGCGTCGGCCACCGCCGCCGACGCGCTCGCCTTCGGCACGAATGCGCAAGCCAACGTCGCGAACTCGATCGCCCTCGGCGCGAACTCGGTCACGGGTACTGCGGTGGGCACGTCGAGCGCCACGATCGGCGGCGTCACGTACTTCTTCGCGGGCACCTCGCCAGTAGGCGTGGTCAGCGTCGGCGACGCAGCCACGGGCGCCACGCGTCAGATCACGAACGTCGCGGCAGGCCAGGTATCGTCCACCAGCACGGACGCGATCAACGGCAGCCAGCTCAACGCGACGAACCAGGCGGTCAACAGCCTGTCCACGTCGACCGCGTCGAACATCTCGTCGCTGTCGACCGGCATCGGTTCGCTGTCCACGGGCCTGAGCTCGACGAACAGCTCGCTGACGTCGCTGTCCACGTCGACCTCGACGGCGATCAACTCGCT
Source organism: Burkholderia sp. Bp9004 (assembly GCF_003858025.1). Lineage (NCBI taxonomy): Bacteria > Pseudomonadati > Pseudomonadota > Betaproteobacteria > Burkholderiales > Burkholderiaceae > Burkholderia > Burkholderia sp. Bp9004. The sequence continues at coordinate 1,573 of NZ_QTQD01000055.1, forward strand.
GTCGACGGGCCTCAGTTCGACGAACAGCAACCTCACGTCGCTGTCCACGTCGACGTCGACCGGCATCGGCTCGCTGTCGACCGGCCTGAGCACGACGAACAGCACGGTGGCCTCGCTGTCGACCGGCGTGACGAATCTCGGCGATCAGGTGAGCCAGTTGTCGACCACGATCAACAACAACACGACGCGATCGGTGAACAACACCGCCGTCGCGGCCGACATGAACGGCACCGGCTCCGACCGGCCGACGGTCACCGCCGGCTCGAACTCGGTGGCGATCGGCGCGAATTCGAACGACGGCGGCCGTTCGAACGTGGTGTCGGTCGGCAGCGACACGCAGCAGCGCCAGATCACGAACGTCGCGCCGGGTACGCAAGGCACGGACGCGGTGAACGTGAACCAGCTGACGCAGGTGCAGACGACACTGTCGACGGCACTGTCGGGCCAGCAGGCGCAGATCAACTCGCTGGGTTCGCAACTGCAGCAGACCGACCAGATGGCGAAGCAGGGTATCGCGGCCGTCGGCGCGATGGCGTCGATCCCGCAGCTCGATCGCGACGCCAACTTCGGGATGGGTGTCGGCACCGCGTCGTTCCTGGGTCAGAAGGCGATGGCGGTCAACATGCAGGCGCGCATCACGGAGAACCTGAAGGCATCGATCAATGGCGGCTTCAGCGGCGGTCAGAAGGTGATCGGCGCCGGCATGCTGTACCAGTGGAAGTAACCCGTCGCGCCGCCACGCCGCCGGCTCACGAGCCGGACGGCACCGGGCGGCCCCGACGGCAGGACGAGCCCGCTGCGCAACGCGTGGCGGGCTTCAGTCAACCCAGGCATTGAGGACGTAATCGTGAACAAACTTGCTCTTGCGCTCGCGCTTTCCGCGACGGCCCTCGCCGCATGCTCGACCGCATCCGGCCCGACCTTCAGCGCATCCGAACTGCAGCCGCGCGACGGCGTGCGCACCTTCCAGGTGGACTGCCACGGCCTGCTGTCCGGCCCGCAGACTTGCATGAAGGCTGCTCGCAAGATCTGCGGCGACCAGCCGGTGCGCACCGTCGACTCGGCCCGTGCGCTGCGCGACGGCTCGGATCCCGCGACGCTCGTATTCCAGTGCGGTGCCGCGCCGGCCGCAGCGGCGTCGGCCGTCGAGCCGGCGCCCGCGCCCGCGGCCGCCGCGGTCGAACATGTGAACCTCGCGGGCGACGCGCTGTTCGCGACGGGCCTGGCCACGCTCACGCCGGCCGCGCGCGCGTCGCTCGACAAGCTGTTGAGCGAGCGCGAAGACCGCACGTACACGCAGGTGACGGTCACCGGCCATACGGATTCGGTCGGCAGCGACGCCGCCAATCTCGCGCTGTCGAAGCGCCGCGCGGAAACCGTCGCAAGCTACCTGAAGGCGCACGGGCTGAAAGCGCAGTCCGTATCGGTCACGGGCCGCGGCAGCGCCGACCCGGTCGCGTCCAACGCGACGGCCGAAGGCCGCGCGAGCAACCGCCGCGTCGAGATCTCGCTGCAGCGCTGAGCAGCCGGCCGTCGCGGGCTCGTGCGCCCCCCGCGCCTGCTCGCGACGGCCCTCACCGGCAGGACGCAGTTGCCCCGCCAGCACCCTGCTGCCCCCGTCGACCCCGCTTCGCCGGGGCCCCGGCTACCGCGCCGGCGGCTATGTCAAAGTTCGTCAGCCCCCTCCACAAAACGGCACCTTCCGTGCCACAATCGCCGCACACAGCTGCCGTGGCGTTCCGCCCGCGTCGCGTGCGGTGCCAGACACGCCCGACGACATTCCGGAATCCGGCGGCCGCATCGCGATCCACGCCGCTCGACGCGCATTCCAGTGCGCGCCGGCGCGAACGCGACCACGACAATCCACGGCGCGCCGTTTCGCGGCCACGGCCGGACACACGACGCCGCAGAGGAAACCAACCGGTGACGGACATCAATCAAGCCGCCTCGAGCGGCACCCGCAAGCAACGGCCGGCCGTCGGCATCTCGCTGTTTGCGCGGGACGGCCAGGCGATCTGGGAAAACGGCATTCACCAGAACATCGCGTTCCTCGCGATGATGCTCAAGCGCTCCGATCGCGTCGGCCCCGTCTATTTCCTGAATGGCGGCGACGCCAACGCACTGCCGACCGGCCTCGACCTCGACGGTCTCGACGTGCCGCTCGTGAAGCCTGCCGACGTCACGCACGAACTCGACGTCGTGATCGAGATGGGCGCGCAACTGCCGGTCGAATGGCTCAGGCACATGAAGGCACTCGGCAAGAAGATCGCTGCATTCTTCTGCGGCCACGTGTATGCCGGCGTATCCGAAACGCCGATCTTCGGCAAGCCGTCGGGACATGTTTTCAACGGTGCGCCGTTCGACGAGGTATGGCTGCTGCCGCAGTACGCGAAGACCGGTGCGCCGATGCTGCAAACCCTGTTGCGCGCGCCGGTGCACCTGATGCCGCACATCTGGTCGCCGTACTTCCTCGATCGCCGCATCGCCGCGCTGGCGAGCGAAGGCCTGACGTTCGGCTATCGGCCGGGCCGTCGTCCATGGAATCTCGCCACGCTCGAGCCGAACATCTCGGTCGTGAAGTCGTGCCACTACCCGATGCTCGCGTGCGACGAGTTCTACCGCGCACAACCGGACGCGGTGCAGCATCTGTTCGTCGTCAACTCGATACAGATGAAGGCACATCCGACGTTCGTGCACTTCGCGAACAGCCTCGACCTCGTGCGCCAGCACAAGGCGACGTTCGAGCCGCGCATCGACCTGCCGGGCTTCATGGCGCGCCACGCGGACGCCGTCGTGTCCCACCACTGGGAAAACGCGCAGAACTATCTGTACTACGACGTGCTGTACGGCGGCTATCCGCTGATCCACAACTCGACGCTGCTCGGCGACGCCGGCTACTACTACCCGGATTTCGATTCCGCCGGCGGTGGCCAGGCGCTGCGCGATGCATGGCTGCATCACGACGAGCGGCTCGACGACTATCGTGCGAAAGCCGACCGGCTGCTGCAGTCGGTCTCGATCGATAACCCCGCGAACCTGGACGCGTTCGTCGCGCGCCTGGTCGCCTGAACCGGAGCATACGCATGTCGGACTCCAAAGCCCGTCGAGCGCCCGGTGAGGGCAAGCGTCTCGTCGTCGGCGTATCGCTGTTCGTGCGCGGCGCCGGCCAGTCCCTATGGGAAAACGGCATCTTCCAGAACTGCCTGCTGCTGATCCTGCTGCTACGCCAGTCGCCGCTCGTCGCGGAAGCCGTGATGGTGAACGGCGGCGAACAGCTCGCCGATCCGCAGATGATGCTCGGCGAATGGGACGTGCCGCTGCTGTCGATGGACGAAGCGCTGGAGCGCTGCGACGTGCTGATCGAAATGAGCGCGCAGTTCGGCGCCGACTACCTGCGCGCGTTCAGCGACCGCGGCGGCAAGGTCGTCACGATGCGGGTCGGCAACGACTACGTGATCGACATCGAGCGGGCGATGTTCGACAAGCCGTCGGGCTTCCTGTTCTCGGGGGCGCCGTACGACGCGGTATGGACGATTCCGGAATTCGAGCGCTCATGCCTGCACTATTACCAGACGGGCCTGCGCGCGCCGGTGACGATCGTCCCGCACATCTGGCATCCGATGCTGTTCGACAAGGCACGCGCGACGCTCGGCGCCGGTTTGTCGTTCGGCTACCAACCCGGCAAGCCGCGCTGGCGCGTGACGATGTTCGAGCCGAACATCTGCATGGTGAAGACGAGCATCATCCCGATGCTGGTGACCGAGGAGGCGTATCGCGCGAAGCCCGAATTCCTCGAGTTCGTGCGCGTGTGCAACACGCTGCACCTGAAGGAACACGCGACGTTCGTCCACTTCGCGAAGAGCCTCGACATCGTCAACCACGGGATCACGACGTTCGAAAGCCGCTATGCGGTGTACGAGTTCATGGCCGCCTACGGCGACGCGGTGGTATCGCACACGTGGGAAAACGCGCAGAACTACCTGTACTACGAACTGCTGTACGGCGACTATCCGCTGATCCACAACTCGCCGTTCCTCGGCAAGGCCGGGTATTTCTATCCGGACTTCGATTGCCAGGCCGGCGGCCGCGCGCTGCTGCAGGCGTTCGCCGAGCACGATGCGAACCTCGACGCATACCGCGAGCAATCGAAGCACGTGCTCGACTCGGTCAGCATCTACAACCCCGACAACGTCGCCGCATATTCCGACGCGATCGCCTCGCTCTATCGCGACGCATGACGCGCCGCCTCCTCCGGACTCCGACATGAACGCATACCCGCCCCTCTCCCGTACGAAATGGCTGATCGGCTGCGCCATCGCGTCGATTGCGATCGGTGCGCACGCGCAATCCGGCGGCGAATCGGCCGACGCGCTGCTGCGCGATGCCGATGCGGTCTTCAAACAGCTCGACGCCGGCCAGTACGGCGCGGTGTGGAACGACTCCGCCGCGTTCGTGAAGGCGCACATCAAGCAGGAGCAGTTCGCCCTGGACATGCAGCGCGCGCGCCAATCGGTCGGCATGGTCAGCCATCGCGGCTGGGCACAGATCACGCGGATTCGCTACTCGAATTCATCGCCGACCCCCGACGGGCTTTATGCGAATGTCGACTATGCGACGACGCTCACGACCGGGACGACCGTGTACGAAAAGCTGAGCTTTCGCCTCGACGACGACGGCCGCTGGCACCTGACCGGCTACGTGCCGCGCCAGTCGCAGAACTACACGCCTTGAACCGCGCACCGTCCGCCCGGAGCTGCCGATGAAAATCAATGTCGCGATTTCGATGAACGTTCAGCGCGACGCGACGCAGTCGATCTGGTACAACGGCGCGAACCAGCATTGCGTGTACCTGTACATGCTGCTGAAACGCTCGCCGCTGATCGGCGAAGTGTGGCTCGCGCACGACGACGGCATCACCGACTACCCGCAGGCGCTGATGATGGACGCATTCGGCGACGCGCTGCGGCCGCTGTCGTCTATCGTCCACCAGACCGACCTGCTGATCGAGATGAACGCGTTCATCGATCCGTCGCACACGGACGCGGTGCGCCAGCGCGGCGGCAAGTGCGTGTCGTACCGCTTCGGCAATGACTACGTGATCGCGGTCGAGACGATCAACTTCGAGAAGAACAACTGGCGGCCGAACCCGAACCGCGTGCAATTCGACGAGATCTGGACCAACCCGCAGCACATGCACACGTGCGCGGCCTACTTCCAGGCCGTGTATCGCGCACCGGTGATCGAGCTGCCGCACATCTGGTCGCCGTACTTCATCGAACGCAGCCTCGACGCCGATCCCGAACTGAAGGCGCGCTTCGGCTACCGCAATCACGGCCCGGCCAAGCGCATCGCGTTCTTCGAACCAAACCTGAACGTCGTGAAGAGTTCGATCGTGCCGATGCTGGCCGCGAACGCGTGCTACGTCGAGCACCCGGAGCTCGTCGAGCACGTGTACATGACCAACACGTTCGACAAGAAGGAAAACGTCGCCTTCAAGCATCTCGCGCTCGGGCTCGAGATGGTGCGCGACGGCAAGGCGACGGCCGACGTGCGCGCGCCGTTCGTCGCGTGGGCCGCGCATCACACCGACATCGTCGTGTCGCACCACTGGGAAAACGGCCTGAACTACCTGCTGTACGACGCGCTGTACGGCAACTACCCGCTCGTGCACAACTCGCCGTTCCTGCGCGACGTCGGCTATTACTACCCGGACTTCGAGATCTTCGACGCGGCGCGCGCGATCGCGACCGCCGCGCAAACGCACGACGCGCGGCTCGACGATTACGCCGCAGCGGCCCGCCGCTGTCTGCAGCAGGTCGACACACTCGCCGACCACAACGTCCGCGCGTATTCCGAGCAGATCCAGCGCCTGTTCGCCGGGCGCGCGCTCGGCTGAGCGCATCCGTCCGCCATCGGCTCATGAAGCAAACCGTCCGCAACTTCGTCGTGATCGATTCGGTCCACGGCCCGTTCGTCATCGACCGGCGCAACACACGGCAAGCCGACGCGCTGATCAAGACCGGCCGGCCGCACAACCAGGCCGAGCTCGACGCGATCATGCAGGTGATCGACCAGTTGCCCGACGGCGCGATCGCGGTGGACGGCGGGGCGAATGCGGGACTTGTCTGCGTGCCGATCGCGCAGCGCTTGCGCGAACGCGGCGGCCACGTTCATGCGTTCGAGCCGCGGCGCACGCTGTTCCACGCGCTCGGCGGCACCGTCGCGCTCAACCAGATCCACAACCTTCATCTGCTGAACATGGGGCTCGCGAGCCGCAACGGCACGATGACGGTGCCCGACGTCGACGACGAACGGCCCGCCGACGCCGAACCGGCCGCACATGTCGACGCGCCCGCGGCCGACGGCACGCCAGCCCCGACGGTCAGGCTCGATTCGCTCGGCCTGCCGCGCCTCGATTTCCTGAAGCTCGACATCGATGGAATGGAGATCGACGCGCTGCACGGTGCACGCCAGTCGATCGAAACGCATCTGCCGTGGTGCTGGATCGCATACCGGGACGCGGATGACGCACGCGTCATCGCTACGTTCGCCGGCCTCGATTACACGTTCTACCGGCTCGACGGACCGAATCTGCTGTGCGTGCCGAACCCGCGCTGGGACCGGCAGCGCCTGTTCATCTCGGGCGAGCCGATCGGCGGTGCATCCGCTCGCGCACATGACGACGCGAATGCCGTCGCGGCCGCCGAGACCGACCCGCCCGAAACGCATTGGAACCGCGCGCTCGAACACGAGGCGCGCTGCGAATGGGGCCACGCGATCGGCCGCTGGCTGCGCGCGCGCGGCCGGGGCCTCGACGATGAGGCGATCGCGTTCCAGCTCGCGTCGTGCTACGGCTTCGCCGGCGCGCCCGACGCCGGGCTCGCGGCACTCGAACGCATCGGCGACCCGGCCGCGCTGCCCGATGCGCTGCGCGGGCGTGTCGAACTCGCGCGCTCGGCGCTGCTGCTGCGTGCCGGCCGGCGCGACGAAGCGGCGCGCGCGACCATCGCTAGCGAGAACGTGCTGACCGCCGCGCAGTTCGGGCTGCCGATCGAACGGCTTTACGACGGCCAGTCGCTGCACGGCAAGCGGCTGCTCGTGATCAGCTACGGCGGTGTCGGCGACCAGCTCCAGTACGCACGCTACCTGCATACGCTCGACGCGCTCGGCTGCGCGGCGGTGACGGTCATCGTCCCCGCCGCGCTGGCCAGTCTGATGCGCCATACGTTCCCGCGCATCGAATTCGTCGGCGCGCACGGCGCGTGGGTCGACACGTCGCAGCTTGCGCACGACTACTGGTGTTCGTTCCTGGTGCTGGCCGCGCAGTTCGGCTATGCGCCTGCACCGGCCGGCGCGCCGGCCGCGTACCTGTCGTGTCCGCCCGAACGGGCGACCGCCTGGCGCGAACGCGTCGCGCGCGACGGCAACGCACCGGGCACGCGCCGCATCGGCCTCAACTGGCGCGGCCGCGACGAAAGCGATGCGCGCTTCCTGCGCGCGGCCAGCCTGCGCGATCTCGCGCCACTGGCGCGACTGCATGGCCATGCCGCGTACTGCATCAACCGCGACATCGCCGCGCACGCCGAGCCGTCGGATTTGCCGGTCACGTTCCCGCATCATGCGATCGGCGATTTCAGCGATCTGGCCGCGCTGATGCTCGCGATGGATGCCGTGGTCACCACCTGTACCGCGCACATCCACCTGGCCGGCGCGCTGGGTGTGCCCGCGGTCCTGCTGCTGAGCCCGAAAGCCGATGCGCGCTGGGAAACCGGCTCACGTACCGCGCTGTATCCGGGCATCCGGATCGTGCGCGCCGCGCATCCGGGCCAATGGGACGATGCTGTCGATCGCGCGCTGGCGCTCGTGCTCGGGGAATTCGGAAAAGACTGACGGGGGGCCTGGCGGGCGCCGCACGCCCGTGATCGGCGAGCGTCAGGCGCGGCGCGCGAGCGGACGCCAGGGCGGCACACCGTCGCCGCCGTGCGTGGCAAACAGGCGGCCATGCCGGCGTCCGATTCGCGCGAGCCCAGCGAAACAGCGGAGCGCGGCACGGCTGGCCTGGCCGACGTGCCGAGCGAGGCTGCCGGATACACCGCGCGCAATTGCCGAATCGTCGCCGTAGGCGCCCGCAAACACGCCGGCATAGTAGTGCCGCGCCGCGATTTCGCAGCCGTCGGCGTCGAGCGGCTTCATCCGGTGAATATGATGCGCAACGGCCTTCAGGCCATCGAGATACGGTGCGACGTCGAACCGTGCATCGGTCGATTCGGCGCCGAGCTGCGACAGCATGTCTGCCAGTTCGGCGATCGCGACGAGTTCGCACGCATCGGCCGCCCGCGTGCCCGTTCCATGCCCGGCTTTCGTCGTCGCCATACCCACGCCCCTTTCCGATCCTTCGTTGCCCTGTGTCGGCACGCCGCGCCCGCGCCACGGTGTCATGCGGCGGCCGGTGACCGCCATGTAAAGCGGATGCCCTGTGCCCAGGCGACACCGGAATCCAGGATGATCTGCCGGTCGATCTCGTTCTCCACGCCTTCGACGACGACGTGCCGCGCGCTCTCGTGCGCGAACGCGATCAGCCGGCGAAACTGGTAGCGCCCGATCGCGTTGCGCTTGATCAGCGACAGGACCGACCTGTCGAGCTTCACGATATCGGGGTTGCCGACCACCAGGTTGTTCAGAGCGCTGAAGCCGACGCCGAAGTCGTCGATCGCGACACGGCACCCGATCTGGCGAAACCGGTTCACGAACGACCGGCCCGCGACGGGATTCAGCGGCCCCGTCTCGGTAATCTCGACGACCAGCCGCGCCGCGACCGACGGCTCTCGCTCGAGCCGCCTGAAAATGGCCAGCCACGCGTCGTCCACCACCGCGCTCATCGCCGCGACGTTGCAGCCGTACACGGCCTTCGGATCGGCACGCAGCGCGTCGATCGTCCGGCCCACTACGAGCCGGTCGAACCAGCGCATCAGCCCGAGCGATTCGAGGCGCGGCAGGAACGCGAGCGGCGGCAACGCCTCGCGCGATCCCCAGCGCAGCCGCGCGAGGCATTCGTGATACAGCACGCCGCCCGACAGGTCGGCGCGGCAGACCGGCTCGCGCGCGAATCCGAGCCGGCTTTCGACGAAACTGCGTACCGACGCAAGGTCGGGGTGATCGTCATGCGCGCCGAACACGAGATCGATCTCGTTCCGATTCGCTACGCTATTCGCCTCAAGGCGAGGTTCGACCGCATTCATCCGGCGCTCCGGCAAATGTCGGACCGCCGACGACGGCCCGCGCTCTCGATTCATATGGCGCGAGCCGACCACGACACGCACCACCGCCTACCCGGCCCATCCTCTTGTTTCGATCTTTTCCGGGAGCGTACTTTTTATTTCGGTGCGCCGTCAAACCCGATATTGTCAACGATATTCAAACACGGAAAATACACCACGCGCACACGTCGGCAACAGTGCGGCAGACTACACAAAATCGACTGCAAAGCACCAATCTATATCGTTTATTTTCTCCACCCGCCCGGCGATTCAGATTACCGCAAGACTCGTTTCAAAAATCGGATGTTTGGTGTTTTGTATGATAAATATCCGTCGGCGATATCCTGCCCGGACCCAACGCCGGGATTCGCCGCAACCGTCCGCACGTTGTGCCGCCATGGCTCGGCACGGCGCATTCGGTCTCCGCAGAATTCAATTTGATCGTTTCAAACGATATTGATAATACTCAAATATTAATCAGACCATTTTGAGACGATAATATCGAGTCGAATTATGCGACGACCAACGATTGAAAGATGTTTAACAATCTTTCCGACTTGTTAACCTTTAAAATAATTTCTGACGGACTTCCCTCGGAGCCGTCAAATTCGTGCCTTAAAAACCGTCGAATCTCCCCGGTTCGACGGTTTCTTTTTTAATGGCATCATTTCTTCAGACATTGCCGCGGCCAATCCGGATGACGGCATGCGGCAACGCGCAACCTTATGCCGCCGTCGCGCCGATCAGGTTCGCGAGCAGCGCATCGTATTCGGCGACGAGCGCGGGGTTCGCCGACGTATAGCGGCCGAGGATCTCGCGCTGGCGCCGCGTGTAGCCTTGCCAGTCGTCGTCGTGCGTGTGCAGCGCGTGCAACAGCGCTTCCGTGCCCTTCTGCACGTCGTTGTCCGGGTAGTAGTAGCCGAGATCAGGTGCGAGGCTCGCGTTGTGCACAAGCGGATAGCCCTGCCAGCACACGTCGAAATAGAAGTAGTTGAGCGGGTTCGACCATTGATGCGACACCACGATGTCGGTCAGGTCGGCCAGGAACAGCGGCGTGTCGAAACGACCGACGAAGCTCGCCTTGCCGGCGCGCACGATGTCCAGGTAGTTCATCAGCATCACGAACTCTGGGCTGTCATGCGCGAGCCGGTCGGCGTTAGTCACGTGCGTGAAGCAGATCGCATCGGGGTCGCGGCGATACGCTTCGTCGATGATCAGCATTGGGTACACGCAGAACTTCACGACGTTGTGGTTCGGCTCCATCACCGTAAGCCGCTTGCCCGGCTCGGTGCGCGGGCGGTACTCGCCGTGCTCGGGCAGCGATGCCGCTCGCGCGTCGAGGAACATCGGATCCCACACGAACGGCACGACGCGCCCCGGGCAGCGGCGCAGCGACTGCAGGAACGGCAGCGACGACGGCGCGATCTGCGGAATCGCCCACACCTCGTCGTAGCCGCGGTTGATGAACAGCGAATCCCACAACCGGCGTCCGAACAGCATCGATTCCATCGCGTTGATGTACTCGACGCCGCAGCAGTAGCTGACGATCTTCGCGCCGCGCGCCTTCAGGTAGGCCGTCTGCGCGGCGTCGATCTGGCCGCCGAGTTCGATCACCACGTCGAGCGCATCCTTCATGTCCGCGAACGCGCGCGTGTCGTACACGGTGCGATCCCACGGCAGCGCGTCGGTCAGCGGCACGTCGGTCGTGTTGACCAGCGTCACGTGGTAGCCATGCGGCGACGCCATCAGCAGCTTCGCGAGAAACAGCGCGTTCTGCTTGATGCCGTTGATCCACAGGCTTTCGTCGGGGGTGCGCAGTCCGATCGTGATACCGATGCGCAGGCCGTTCAGGACAGGAGACGTCATCGTCGGCGGGGTGGGAAGTTGAATGGACGCAGTGTAGCGCGGGGCAAGCGGCCGCGCGAGCAATCCGCCAGTCTAGCGGAACGCCGGCCGCCAGACTGTCATGCATGGTCATACGCGGTGCCAACGGCCCGGGTTGGCCACCGGGCGCACCGCACGGGACGCCACGCGCCAGATGCGACGAGGCCGGCGCCGCACCGCGAGGCGCCACGCCGGCCCGTGCGCGACGCACGCCCCGGTCAGCCTTCAGCCATCATCAGCAGCTGCGCGCCATCCGCGACCTGGTCGCCGACGCCGTACAGCACTTCGGCGACGACGCCCGCGCCCGGCGCGCCGATCGTGTGCTCCATCTTCATCGCTTCCATCACGATCAGCGGCGTGCCGGCCTCGACTTTCTGGCCCGGCTCGACCAGCACCGCGATCACCTTCCCGGGCATCGGCGCAGTGAGGCGGCCGCCGCCATGCTCGGCATCGCCCGCGTGCGCAAGCACGTTCCGCCATTCGAAGGTCTCGGCGACACCCTGCGTGAACACGTGGAAACTGTCGCCGTCGGCGTACACGCGGCCGCTGCTGCGCACGCCGTCGAGCGTCACGTCGAAGTCGAGCGGCGTTGCGCCGCGCGTCCACGCGAACGGCTGCGCGGCCGCGTCGCCGGTGGCGAGGCGCGTGCTGTCGCCGCCGTCCTCGTAGGTGACCGTCACGTCCGCTTCGCGTTCGGGCGCATGCCACTCGAGCGTGCGGCGATAGCCGCCGTTCAGCCGCCAGTCCGGCAGCGCACGCCACGGCGACGCGCCTTCCCGTGGGGCCGCGTCGCGTTCGCGCGCGAGCAGCGCCGCGCAGGCCAGCGCGAGCGTCGCGCGCGGCGGCCGTTGCGGCGCGAACAGCGCATCGTGGTTGCGCTCGATCAGGCCCGTGTCGAGATCGGCGATTGCGAACGGCTCGCAGGTGACGATCCGCTGCAGGAACGCGGCGTTCGTGTGCAGGCCGACCACCTCGCACGCACGCAGCGCGCGCAGCATCCGGCCGAGCGCCTCCGCGCGATCCGCGCCGTGCACGATCAGCTTCGCGATCATCGGATCGTAGAACGGCGTGATCGCGTCGCCCTCGCGCACGCCGCTGTCGATGCGCACTGGCGCGCCGATCGCGAACTCGACGCCTTCCGGCAGCCGCAGGTGCTTCAGCGTGCCGGTGGACGGCAGGAAGCCGCGCGCCGGATTCTCCGCATAGAGACGCGCCTCGATCGCATGCCCGTGCACGCGCAGTTCGTCCTGCTGCAGCGGTAGCGGCTCGCCCGATGCGACGCGCAGTTGCCACTCGACGAGATCGAGCCCCGTGACCATCTCGGTGACCGGATGCTCGACCTGCAGGCGCGTGTTCATTTCCATGAAGTAGAACGCTTCGCCCGTCATGATGAATTCGACGGTGCCCGCGCCGACGTAATTCACCGCACGCGCGGCCGCGACAGCCGCCTCGCCCATCGCCTGGCGCACGTCTTCATGCAGCCCCGGCGCCGGCGCTTCCTCGAGCACCTTCTGGTGACGGCGCTGCACCGAGCAGTCGCGGTCGAACAGGTAGACGGTGTTGCCGTGCGTGTCGCCGAACACCTGCACCTCGACGTGACGCGGGCGCGTCAGGTATTTCTCGATCAGCACGCGATCATTGCCGAAGCTGCTCGCGGCCTCGCGCTGGCACGACGCGAGCGCCGCCGGAAAGTCCTCGGAGCGCTCGACCACGCGCATGCCCTTGCCGCCGCCGCCCGCGCTCGCCTTGAGCAGCACCGGGTAGCCGATTGCGTCGGCTTCGCGATGCAGGTGGGCTGCATCCTGGTCGTCGCCGTGATAGCCGGGCACGAGCGGCACCGCGGCCGCGTGCATCAGCGCCTTCGCGGCGGCCTTCGAGCCCATCGCCGCGATCGCGTCGACCGGCGGCCCGATGAACGCAATGCCGGCCGCTTCGCACGCGTGCGCGAAATCCTCGTTCTCCGACAGGAAACCGTAGCCCGGGTGGATGGCCTGCGCGCCGGTCGCGCGCGCGGCCTCGATGATGCGCTCGATGCGCAGGTAGCTGTCCGCGGCCGCCGAGCCGCCGATGTGCACGGCTTCGTCGCACGCTGCGACGTGTTTCGCGTTCGCGTCCGCGTCGGAATAGACGGCGACGCTCGCGATCCCGAGACGTTTGCACGTCGCGGCGACGCGGCAGGCGATTTCGCCGCGGTTGGCGATCAGAATCTTGTCGAACATGGCTTCGGTGTCGTCCGGAAAGTTAGGGGCACGCCGTCATTCACGCCACGAAGGCGTGCGTTTCTCGAGGAAGGACGCGATCCCTTCGCGCGCTTCCGCGCCGGCGCGGGTCCGCGCAATCCAGTCGGCGGTCTGCTCGATCAGCGTCGCGTCGAGCGGCCGGCCGGCCACGTCGGCGACGAGCCGCTTGCACGCACGCACCGCATCGGGGCCGTTCGCGACGAGCGTCGCGGCCAGCTTCGCGACCGTTTCGTCGAGCGCCTCGGCCGGCACGGCATCGTGAATGAAGCCGAGCGACGCGGCGCGCGCGCTGTCGAACACTTCGGCCGTCGTGAAGTAGCGGCGTGCCGCGCGCTCGCCCATCGCGCGCACGACGTACGGCGCGATCGTTGCCGGAATCAGCCCGAGCCGCGCTTCGGACAGGCAGAACTTCGCGCCTTCGGCGGCGATCGCGATGTCGGCCGCCGCGACGAGGCCCACGCCGCCCGCATACGCGTCGCCGTGCACGCGCGCGATCACCGGCTTCCCGCAGCGATGGATCGCCTCGAGCATCCGCGCGAGCTTGCGCGCGTCGGCGCGATTCTCGTCGTCCGAGTAACCGGCCATCTTCTTCATCCAGTTCAGGTCCGCGCCCGCGCAGAACGCCGCGCCTTCCGCCGCGAGCACGACAGCGCGCACGCCGGCGTGCGCATCGAGCCACTCGAACGCGGTGGTGAGCTCGGCGATCGTCGTCTCGTTGAACGCGTTGCGCACGTCGGGCCGCGCGAGCGTGACGGTCGCCACGCGGTTTGCTTCGTTGACCTTGATGGTTTCGTATCGCATCGTCCGCCCCTCGCTCGTTACATCCGGAACACGCCGAAGCGCGTATCGTCGATCGGCGCGTTCATCGATGCGGCAAGGCCGAGGCCCAGCACGTCGCGCGTCTGCGCAGGGTCGATCACACCGTCGTCCCACAGCCGCGCGCTCGCGTAATACGGATGCCCCTGGCGCTCGTACTGGTCGCGGATCGGCTGCTTGAACGCCTCTTCTTCGTCGCTCGACCACGAACCGCCCTTCGCCTCGATGCCGTCGCGGCGCACTGTCGCGAGCACCGACGCGGCCTGCTCGCCGCCCATCACCGAGATGCGTGCGTTCGGCCACATCCACAGGAAACGCGGGCCGAATGCGCGGCCGCACATCCCGTAGTTGCCCGCGCCGAACGAGCCGCCGATGATCACCGTGAACTTCGGCACCTTCGCGTTCGACACGGCCGTCACCATCTTCGCGCCATGGCGCGCGATGCCTTCGTTCTCGTACTTGCGGCCGACCATGAAGCCCGTGATGTTCTGCAGAAACACGAGCGGAATCTTGCGCTGGCAGCACAGCTCGATGAAATGCGCGCCCTTCACGGCCGATTCGGAGAACAGGATGCCGTTGTTCGCGACGATCCCGACCGGATGGCCCCAGATGTGCGCGAAGCCCGTGACGAGCGTCGTGCCGAAGCGCGCCTTGAATTCGTCGAACTCCGAATCATCGACGATGCGCGCGATCACCTCGCGCACGTCGAACGGCTTGCGCGTGTCGACCGGAATCACGCCGTACAGGCTCTTCGCGTCGTAGCGCGGCGGCTTCGGTTCGCGCACCGCCACCGGCGATGCGATCTTCGGCGCGAGATGATCGACGATGTTGCGCGCGATCGACAGCGCATGCGCGTCGTTCTGCGCGAGATGGTCGGCCACGCCCGACAGGCGCGTGTGCACGTCGCCGCCGCCGAGATCCTCCGCGCTCACTTCCTCGCCGGTCGCGGCCTTCACGAGCGGCGGGCCGCCGAGAAAAATCGTGCCCTGGTTCTTCACGATGATCGACTCGTCGCTCATCGCCGGCACGTACGCGCCGCCCGCCGTGCACGAGCCCATCACGACAGCGATCTGCGCGATTCCCGCGGCGGACATCGTTGCCTGGTTGAAGAAGATGCGGCCGAAGTGGTCGCGATCGGGAAACACGTCGTCCTGGTTCGGCAGGTTCGCGCCGCCCGAATCGACGAGGTACACGCACGGCAGCCGGTTTTCCGCGGCGATTTCCTGCGCGCGCACGTGCTTCTTGACCGTCATCGGGTAGTAGGTGCCGCCCTTGACCGTCGCGTCGTTGCATACGATCACGCACTCGCGGCCCGCGATCCGGCCGATCCCGGTGATCACGCCCGCGCCTGGCGCGTCGTCGTTGTACATGCCGTTCGCCGCGAGCTGCGACAGCTCGAGGAACGGCGCACCCGGATCGAGCAGCTGCGCAATACGGTCGCGCGGCAGCAGCTTGCCGCGCGACAGATGCTTGTCGCGCGCGGCCTGGCCGCCGCCTTGCGCGAGCTGTTCGATCTTCGCGCGCAGGTCGGCGACGACCGCCTCCAGCGCCGCGGCGTTCGCGCGGAATTCTTCCGAACGCGGGTTCAGTTTCGATTCGATGATCGGCATCGACGGGGCTCCGTTCGCGTATCGTGGGGCGTTACATCGTTTCCGCGAACAGCTCGCGGCCGATCAGCATGCGGCGGATCTCGCTCGTGCCGGCACCGATCTCGTACAGCTTCGCATCGCGCCACAGACGGCCGACCGGGTATTCGTTGATGTAACCGTTGCCGCCAAGGATCTGGATCGCCTCGCCGGCCATCCACGTGGCCTTCTCGGCCGTGTAGAGGATCACGCCCGCGCAGTCCTTGCGCACCTGGCGAATGTGGTCGCTGCCCGCCGAGTCGAGATGGCGGCCGACCGCATACAGGTACGCGCGGCACGCCTGGAACGTGGTGTACATGTCGGCGACCTTGCCCTGGATCAGCTGGAATTCGCCGATCGACTGGCCGAACTGCTTGCGGTCGTGGATATACGGCACCACCGCGTCGAGACACGCGGCCATGATGCCCGTCGGGCCGCCCGACAGCACCGCGCGTTCGTAGTCGAGGCCGCTCATCAGCACCTTCACGCCGCCGTTGAGCTGACCGAGGATATTCTCCTCCGGCACCTCGACGTCCTGGAACACGAGTTCGCCCGTGTGCGATCCGCGCATGCCGAGCTTGTCGAGCTTCTGCGCGACCGAGAAGCCCTTCATCCCCTTCTCGACGATGAACGCGGTGATGCCGCGCGGGCCGGCGTCGATGTCCGTCTTCGCGTAGACGACGAGCGTGTCGCAGTCGGGGCCGTTGGTGATCCACATCTTCGTGCCGTTGAGCACGTAGCGGTCGCCGCGCTTGTCCGCGCGCAGCTTCATGCTGACGACGTCGGAACCCGCGTTCGGCTCGCTCATCGCGAGCGCGCCGATGTGTTCGCCCGACACGAGCTTCGGCAGATATTTCTGCTTCTGCGCCTCGGTGCCGTTGCGGTGGATCTGGTTCACGCACAGGTTCGAGTGCGCGCCGTACGACAGGCCGATCGACGCCGATGCGCGCGAGATCTCTTCCATCGCGACCATGTGCGCGGTGTAGCCCATGTTCGCGCCGCCGTATTCCTCGGCGACCGTCATGCCGAGCACGCCGAGATCGCCGAACTTCTTCCACAGATCCATCGGAAACTGGTCGGTGCGGTCGACTTCCGCCGCGCGCGGCGTGATTTCCTTGGCCGCGAACGTCGCGACGGCGTCGCGCAGCATCTCGATGTCTTCACCGAGCATGAATTGCACACCGGGCAGGTTGATCATGTCTCCTCCGTCTCCAGAAAGTGGGTCGCACGCGCCGATTTCTGAGTGTCGCTCAAATCGGATCAATGCGTCGATTCATTAAGCCAATACAGCGTAAATTTTGCACAGTTTCGCGCCTCGTCCGGCTTGGCGTCAATAGTTTTTTGAGTGACACTCAGATATCATTGCAGCATGACAGCCGCTACCGCCGACACCATGACCGCCACCGCCAAAGCCGACCACCCCGAGCCGTCGCGCGCACCTGCCGGGCGCAAGTCCCAGCAGCGCGTGCAGGACATCCTGCGCGCCGGTCGTGAAGTGTTCGCCGAAAAGGGTTACGAGCATGCGACGGCCGCCGAGATCGCGCAGCGCGTCGGCGTATCGGAGGCGACGGTGTTCAGCTACTTCCGCGGCAAGCGCGAGCTGTGCGCGCGCGTGATTGCCGACTGGTATGACGAAATCATTGCCGCATTCGAACTCGGGATGCCGCAGGAAGCGTCGGTGCAGCAGCAGTTCGCGTTCATCGTGCGCACGCACCTGCGGCTAATGCTGGTGAACGGCACCGGGCTGTGCGCGCTGGTGCTGTCGGAGGGGCGGGCGAAGCAGCATGCGTTGAGCGACGAGCTCACCGCGCTGCAGCGCCGATACACGGCGCCGCTGATGGACGTACTCGCGCGCGGCCAGGCGGCCGGGCAGGTACGCGGCGACATGCCGCTGAGCCTGCTGCGCTCGATGGTGTTCGGGCCGATCGAGCACGTGCTGTGGGATGCGATCCTCGGGCACCGCAAGCTCGATACGGAAACGACGGCCACCCAGCTCGTGGACATGCTTTGGGCCGCCGTGCAGCCGCCCGCGCCGGAACAAGCGGCGCTCGTGCGCTTCAGGAACGAGGTCGCGGAAGCGGTGCGGCGGCTGGAAGGGGAAGCGTCACGCCCATAATGCAGGCAGGCGGCGCGAAGCTGCTGCCGCCTTGCCGCATCTGCTCTTCCATCGCGCGGAAATCAGCCGCTACGACTCCTCGCCGACCCGCAGCGGCGCACGGCTCTGCTCGTTGTTCAAATGAACGAACTTGCGCAACAGGCGCATCAGTTCCCGCGAATCGTCCTCCCCCATGCCGTCGAACAGGCCGGCGCGCAGTTCCTGCACCGACGGAATCAGGTGCGTGAGCAGCTCGACACCCGCCGGCGTCAGCAACAAGCGCCGCTGACGCCGCGGTAACACTTCGCGAACGATCAATCCTTTCGCTTCGAGCCGGACCGCGAGGTCCGCGGTCGTCGACGTGTCGAGCGCCACTCGCTGCGCGAGCGTCACCTGATCGAGCCCCGGGCACTCGTAGAGCATCCGCAGGACCGCGTACTGCACGGGCGTCACGTCCCGGCCAAGCTTCTCGTAGAACATCGCAACCGCGATCTGGTGCGCGCGCCGGATCAGGTGCCCGGGTTCGTCGTACAGGTCGAGCGGGAAAGCGGGCGCGTCGGCGGGATTCGTTTTTTCCATGAATGAGTCGATGACATAGGCGGCGCACGCTGTTGCGTGCGCCGACGGCATGGCGCTGCGTCGCGCCATTTCCCGGGAAAACCAGTATACCGCTCGCCTTGCCCTGACCAACGTCAATAAGTACACTGAATCTCATTCAGTACACGGAATGAAGGATTGCCGCGCACCGGCGGCACCGCCCTGAAGGAGACGAAGAACGTGTTTCTCAAGAACGCTTGGTATGTCGCGTGCACGCCCGATGAAATCGACGGCAAGCCGCTGGGCCGCAAGATCTGCAACGAGTCGATGGTGTTCTACCGCGCGGCGGACGGCCGGGTCGCCGCGCTCGAAGACTTCTGCCCGCACCGCGGCGCGCCGCTGTCGCTGGGATTCGTGCGCGACGGCGTGCTCGTGTGCGGCTATCACGGGCTCGAAATGGGCTGCAACGGCAAGACGGCCGGCATGCCGGGCCAGCGCGTCGGCGGCTTTCCGCCGATTCGCAGCTTTCCGGTAGTCGAGCGGTATGGATTCGTCTGGGTGTGGCCCGGCGATGCGTCCGCGGCCGATCCCGACAAACTGCCCGCGCTCCAGTGGGCCGAAGATCCTGCCTGGGCACACGGCGGCGGCCTGTATCACATCCGTTGCGACTACCGGCTGATGATCGACAACCTGATGGACCTCACGCACGAGACCTACGTGCATGCGACGAGCATCGGCCAGAAGGAAATCGACGAAGCGCCGCCGAAGACGACCGCCAACGGCGACGAAGTCGTCACGAGCCGCTTCATGGAGAACGTGATGCCGCCGCCGTTCTGGCGGATGGCACTGCGCGGCAACGGGCTGGCCGATGACGTGGCGGTCGACCGCTGGCAGATCTGCCGCTTCACGCCACCGAGCCACGTGATGATCGAAGTGGGCGTCGCGCATGCAGGCCACGGAGGCTACGACGCGCCGGCCGAGCTGAAGGCGTCGTCGATCGTGGTCGACTTCATCACGCCGGAGACGGACACGTCGATCTGGTATTTCTGGGGGATGGCGCGCAACTTCCGGCCCGACGATCACGCGTTGACCACCGAGATCCGCGACGGTCAGGGCAAGATCTTCGCCGAGGATCTCGAGATGCTCGAGCGCCAGCAGCTCAACCTCGAGCAGTGGCCGGACCGCAAGCTGCTCAAGCTCAACATCGACGCCGGCGGCGTGCTGTCGCGCAAGGTGATCGAGCGGCTGCTCGCCGACGAAAGCGCATCGAATCCGCAGCGGCCCGTGATTCCGGTCGCGCAGATCAAGGAGGCGTCATGAGCGCCGCGACGCTGACGGTCCGGGTGGCCCGCAAGTGGCAGGAAGCGCGCGACATCTGCGGTTTCGAATTCGTCAGCGATGACGGGTCGCCCTTGCCGCGCTTCGACGCCGGCGCGCATATCGACGTGTATTTGCCGGGCGGGCTCGTGCGCCAGTACTCGCTGTGCAACCACCCCGAACACGGCGATCGCTACCAGATCGCGGTGCTGCGCGATGCCGAGGGTCGCGGCGGGTCGCGCACCATTCACGATGACGTCCGGCAAGGCGATACCGTACGGATCGGCATGCCGCGCAATCAGTTTCCGCTCGCGCCCGACGCGCCGCACCACCTGTTGCTCGCGGGCGGGATCGGCGTCACGCCGATTCTCTGCATGGCAGAACGGCTGTTCGCGTCCGGCACGCCCTTCGACATGCACTACTGCGCGCGTTCGACCGATCGCATGGCCTTTGTCGAGCGGATCAAAGCAGCCGGGTTCCGCGACCGCGCCCGCTTCCACGTCGACGACGGCGACCCCGCGCAACGCCTCGACCTGCCCGCCGTACTCGCCGCAGCGCCTGATGGCACCCACCTGTACGTATGCGGCCCGCGCGGCTTCATGGACGCGGTGCTGAACGCCGCGCGCGATCGCAACTGGGCCGACGAGCGGCTGCATTACGAGTTCTTCGGCGGCGCAGTTGCGTCGTCCGGCGCGGATCGCGCGTTCCAGGTCCGCCTCGCGAGCAGCGGCAAGGTGATCGACGTGCCGGCCGAATGCACGGTCATCGCCGCGCTGGCAGCCAACGGCGTCGATGTGCTCACGTCGTGCGAGCAAGGTGTATGCGGCACCTGCGTGACGCGCGTGCTCGAAGGCGAGCCCGACCATCGCGATTCGTATCTGACGGAAGCGGAACAAGCGGCCGGCGACCAGTTCATGCCGTGCTGCTCGCGATCGCGAAGCGATCTGCTGGTACTCGACCTGTAGACGGACCGCCCGACACGAGGCGGCCAATCACAATACTGGAGACGATCAATGGAGCAGCCTGCCCGGCCCCCCATCAACACAACGCGATTCCCGGTCGACCGATGGTGGGTCGCCGCGCTGTCGTCCGAACTGACGGACAAACCCGTCGCCCGCACGCTGCTCGGCCGCCCGGTCGTGCTGTTCCGGTTGCCGTCCGGGGAAGTCGGTGCGCTGGAAGATCGCTGCTGCCACAAGTCGCTGCCGCTGTCGTGCGGCTCGCTCGAAGCGCGCGGCCTGCGCTGCGGCTATCACGGCCTGCTGTTCGACCGCGACGGCACCTGCGTGGAGATTCCCGGGCAGGACCGGATTCCGGCAAAGGCGTGCGTGCCGTCATATCCGGTGCGGGAACAGGACGCGATCGTATGGATCTGGATCGGCGCCGACGCGCACGCCCAACCAACCTGCGCGCCGCCGCGCTATGCGTTCCACACGGATCCGCAATACCGGTTCGGCGGCGGCAACTACCATTACGACGCACCGTATCAGCTGATTCACGACAACCTGATGGATCTGAGCCACCTCGGCTATGTCCACCTGAAAACGATCGGCGGCAACGCGCCGCTGCACATGGGCGCGGAAACCCGCGTCAGCAGCGACGGCGACACGGTGACGCTGGTCCGCCGGATGCCGGATTCCGACCCGCCGCCGACCTACACGGCCGCATGGCCGTTCGCGGGCCGGGTCGATCGCTGGCAGGAAATCGAATTCCACGTGTCGCATATCCGGATCTGGACCGGCGCGATGGACGCCGGCACCGGCGACCTGCTCGATCCCGCGCGCGGTGGCTTTCACATGCGCGGCTTCCACGGCATCACGCCAGAGACGGACACCACGACGCACTATTTCTGGACCGTCGCGACCAATCCGCAATACGACGTCGAACGCGTCGCGCAAACGGTCATCGAGCAATCCGCGGCGACGTTCGATGAAGACAAGACCGTGATCGAAGCGCAATACCGGAATCAGCTTCGGTTTCCGGGCAGCCACCAGATCGACATTCACGTCGACGCGGGCCCCAATCGCGCGCGGCGCGTGATCCAGCGGCTGCTGCAACAACCCGAACTCGCGTTCGCATTCGCATTCGCCCCGCTCGCCAAAACCGGCTTCGATTTTTTCCAATTCTATTAGTCATACTATTTTTTATGAAGGGTCTTTGACGTGAGTGCAAATATCCGCAATACGATCGACGCATCACCGATGAGCACGTTCCAGACGATGGCGGTCACGGCCTGCGTCGTGCTGAACATGCTCGATGGCTTCGACGTGCTGGCCATCGCGTTTGCCGCGCCGCACCTGGCCGCCGAGTGGAAACTGAGCGGCAAGGAAATCGGCCTGCTGCTGAGCGCGGGGCTCGCCGGCATGGGGATCGGCTCGGTGCTGATCGCGCCGCTCGCCGATCGCATCGGCCGCCGCCGCATCATCCTGTTCTGCCTCGCCGTCATCTCGACCGGGATGCTCGCCTGCGCGGCCACGCACAGCACGCTGCAACTCGCGATCGCACGTGCGTACACGGGGCTCGGCATCGGCGGCATGCTGGCGAGCCTGACCGTCATCAGCGGCGAATACGCATCGAACAAATGGCGCAGCGCCGCGATCGGCATGCAGTCGACCGGTTACGCGATCGGCGCCACCGCCGGCGGGGTCATCGCCGGCTACCTGCTGTCGACGTGGGGATGGCGCAGCGTGTTCGCGTTCGGCGGCATCCTGACCTTGACGGCGATCCCGATGGTGCTCGCACTGCTGCCGGAATCGCTCGACTTCCTGCTGGCACGGCGTCCAGACGACGCGCTGCAGAAAATCAACCGCATCCTCGCGAGAATGAAGCGCGCGCCGATCGACGCACTGCCGGCCGTGACCGCGTCCATCGACACGACGAACCCCGCGTCGAGCTGGACGGCCGTGCTGCGCGCGCCGCTCACGCGCCGCACGATCGCGCTGTGGATCGCGTTCTTTCTCGTGATGGGCAGCTTTTATTTCGTCGTCAGCTGGACGCCGAAGCTGCTGGTCCAGGCCGGGCTGTCGGCATCGCAGGGCGTGACCGGTGGTGTGCTGCTCAACCTCGGCGGCATCGCGGGCGCGTCGCTCTTCAGCTTGCTGTCCACCCGGTTCGGCCTGCGCAACCTGCTGGGCGCGACGCTGTTGCTGGGCGGCGCGCTGATGGTCGTGTTCGGCATGAACACCGGCTCGCTCGGCATCGGGATGACCGTCGGGGTGTTCCTCGGCGCCGTGATCAATGCGTGCGTGGCCGGCATGTATGCGTTGTCGCCGACGCCCTATCCCGCCGAGATCCGTACGACCGGCATCGGTCTCGCGGTCGGCATCGGCCGACTCGGCGCGATCCTGTCGCCGATGACGGTCGGCGCGCTGCTGGACGACGGCTGGTCCGTGCCCCATCTCTATCTCGCGTTCCTCTTGCCGATGGCCGGCGCGGCGATCGCCGTCGCCGTGGCGGGCGGGCGCGCCGTGGCACCGCACCGGCAGCGCGACCCGGCGATCTCGTAACGCGCGACGCCCGCAGTGCTGCCGATACCCGTCGGCATTCCGGACATGTCCCGGGCCTGAAAAATTGATAAGTATATCTACATACTGTTTGGAGACAGCCATGAAAACGAAACTGGGCGTCGTATTCGCGACGGCGATGGCGCTGGCCGGACCGGCCTGTGCGCAAAGCAGCGTCACGCTGTACGGGATCATCGATACCGGCGTGTCCTACTACAACAATGCGGCACACGGCGGGACGTTCACCGGGATGCCGACGCTGACCGGCGAAGTGCCGTCACGCTGGGGCCTGCGAGGCACCGAGGATCTCGGCGGCGGCTACCAGGCGTTCTTCGTACTCGAAAACGGCTTCCAGCCCGGCACCGGTGCGCTGAACTACGGCGGGCGTCTGTTCGGGCGGCAGGCGAACGTGGGCGTGAACAGTCCCTTCGGCGCGCTGACCCTCGGCCGCCAGATGAACATGTCGATGATCGTGCTGACCAATGCCGACGTGATCGGCCCGTCGATTCATTCGATGGCGGATTTCGACTCGTATCTGCCGAACGCCCGCAGCGACAATGCGATCGGCTACAAGGGCACGTTCCACGGCGTGACGCTCGGCGCGACCTACAGCTTCGGCCGCGACGCGGCCGGGCCGGCGGGACCGTCCGCGACGGGCTGCGGGGGACAGGTGCCCGGCGACATCGTAGCCTGCCGCCAATACACGGCGATGCTCGCCTATGACGCGAGCAATTTCGGGGTCGCCGCATCGCACGACGTGATGCGCGGCGGCGGCGGCGCGCTCGCGCCGCTGAACAATCCGGCGTACACCGACACGCGCGACATCGTCGCCGGCTACGTGAAGATCGGCCCCGCGAAACTCGGCGCCGGCTGGATCCGCCGCAACCTCGCGGCGGCCGCACACCTGCAGGCCGACATCGTGTTCGCCGGCGGCACGTACTACGCGACACCCTACCTCGCGCTCGACCTGCAAGGCGTGCGCTACCTGCAACGCCGCGAAAACGGCGAAGGCGGCACGAACGCCACGCTCTTCGTCGGCCGGGCGAACTATTTCCTGTCGAAGCGGACGACCGTCTATACGTCGGTGGGCTATATGTTCAACAGCACGCTGGCCGCGAACGCGGTCGCCGCCGGCGGGACGGTCGGCACCGGGATGAATCAGCTCGGTGTGATGGCCGGCATCCAGCAGAAGTTCTGATCGCCGGACATCGCCCGTCGATCAATCGGCGAGCCGGCAATGCGAAAGGTTCAATCCGGGCAGCACCGGCGCGTCGATATAGCCTTCGTTCTCGCAACTGAAGCGGAAATTCGCGGACGCCGTGAACGGCTTGATCTCGCCGCCGGGGAATTTCGGTTTCAGCGCGGCCTGGTCGGCCACGTCGAAATGCGTATCGAACTGTTCCCCGTCGGTCGTCAACGCACCGAAGTACGTGCCGCCCGGGTCGCTGCCCATCCGGATCACGGCGCCGACGAACGCGAGGCGCTTGCCGTCGTATTTCGTCTTAGCGGCAGCCATGTCCTGCGTATAGGCCTCGATCACGGTGCCGTAGTGCGCGTCGATCGCGGGCTCAGCGGCCGGCGCGGCGCAGGCGGCCTGGTACACGCACGCCAGCAGCGCGCATGCGGCCAACGCGGCCGTCATGAACGGCGCGGGAATCTTTTTCATGGGTGGTCTCCCGTCAAGCGTAGTGGTTGAAGTCGTTGACCGAGGCGCGGTGCCGGCTGCCCGGCGCCACGCCGGACGATCGTGCCGCCGTTGCTTTATTCGTTCGAATCGCGGAACGCGGCTGCAGTCACTTCACCACCCGCATGGTCGACGGCGGTGCGAAACATCGCGCTGCACGCGACGTGACAGGAAGATGGCATGGTGCGGCCCCCGGCTCTCATTGAATTTCACTGCGTCTGATTTTGGCCGCTACGGTAGCAGACGGCCGAAGACCCGGCAATCGCGATGCACGGTCCATATCGGCCTCGTTACAATTGCAAACGATTCTCATTACGTATATCATGCGCGTCCTGCCTCGGCGAATCAGTGAAGCGCCGCGGCCCGCGCCTTCATCCTTAGCACTCCGTCCATTCATCGATTCATGCCATCCCGTCGACCGCCCCGCCGCGCGCGGACCTTGCGTCCGTGGCGCGCGAGCCTGCCTGCCCTGATCACCCTTTGCGTCGCAAGCGGCGCGCATGCGGATGCCGAACCTGCCGCCACGGCCTCGTCGGCCGCGCCCTCGCGCTCGTCGACGCCCGCGCCGCCTGAACGCGAACTGCCGACGATCAGCGTCAGCGCATCGGCGGCCACCGATCCGACCGTCGGCTACCAGCCGCGCACCAGCAGCGTCGCCGGCGGCGACGATCGTCCGCTCAAGGAGATTCCGCAATCGGTCGCCGTGGTCAGCAGCAGCGTGATGCAGGACCAGCAGGCGCGTTCGCTCGACGACGTGCTCGGCAACATCAGCGGCGTGACGCAGACCAACACGCTCGGCGGCACGCGCGACGCGTTCATCAAGCGCGGCTTCGGCTCGAACAACGACGGCTCCGTGCTCGTCGACGGCGTGCGCACGCCGGTGCTGCACAGCTACCTCGCGACGATCGACCGCGTCGAAGTGCTGAAGGGCCCCGCTTCGCTGCTGTACGGGATGCAGGACCCGGGCGGCGTGATCAACCTCGTCACGCGCAAGCCGGAAGAAACATTCGGCGGCTCGATCTCGGCCTCGCGCACGAGCCACGGCGGCAGCGGCGCGCAGTTCGACCTGACCGGCCCGCTCGGCAAGCCGGGCCAGGTCGCGGGCGGCACGCTCGCGTTCCGGCTCACCGGCGAATACGACACGAGCCGCTACTGGCGCAGCTTCGGCCGCCAACGCGATGCGCTGATCGCGCCCGCGCTGTCGTGGCACGACGCGAACACGTCGATCGACGTCAGCTACCAGTACGTCGACTACACGATGCCGTTCGATCGCGGCACCGTGCTCGTGAACGGCCGCCCCGACGATGCGCTGCGCTATCGCCGCTACGAGGAAGCGTGGGCGCAAAGCAGCGGGATCCAGGAAACGCTGCGCGCGCGCATCGAGCACCGCTTCTCCGACGCATGGCGCGTGCGCGCGACCTACGGCTGGGGCCGCGACCGCTACGATCAATACATCACCCGCGCGACCGCCTTCAACAGCACGACCGGCGCGCTATCGCGCACGTCCGACGCGAACCTCGGGCGCAACGACTCCGACCAGATCGCGACGCTCGGCCTGCTCGGCAACCTGACGCTCGCGGGAATGAACCACGCGCTCTACATCGGAGGCGAATACGAGCGGCAGCGCAGCTTCCGCGGCGACACGATCCGCGGTACCGCGACCAGGGGCTTCGATCTCTACGATCCCGTATACGGCCTGCTCGCGCCCGGCGGCACGGTAAGCACGAAGCAGAGCGATTCGCTTTCGAAGGTCCATACGTACTCGATGATCGTGCAGGACTCCGTGAAGATCACCGATCGGCTCACCGCGGTCGGCGGGTTGCGCTGGGAGGACTGGCAGCAGGAATCGGGAATGGGGCGGCCGTTCGTGTTCGCCGACCGCTCGCACGGCAACGTGTGGCTGCCGCAGTTCGGGCTCGCCTATGCGCTCACGCCGTCGCTGACCGCGTATGCGAACGTGAGCCGCTCGTTCAAGCCGAACGTCGCGTCGAACGTGGCTGCCCCGCTCGCGCCGGAATTCGGCCGCGTGCTGGAAGCTGGCCTGAAGTTCAACCTGAAGCCCGGCATCACCGGCACGCTCGCGGCCTATCAGATCGACAAGCGCAACGTCGCGGTCACGGTCGGCGACATCACGTCGACCATCGGCACCGCGCGCTCGCGCGGGATCGAACTCGACGTCGCGGGGCAGCTCACGCGCCATCTGAGCCTGATCGGCAGCTACGCGTACACGAACGCGAACGACCGCGACAGCAACACGCCGCTCGTCAACGTCGCGCGCCACACCGGCAGCCTGTTCGCGGTGTACGACACGGCGATCGCGAACCTGCCCGGACGCTGGCGCTTCGGCGGCGGCGCGCGGCTCGTCGGCGCACGGCCCGGCGACACCGCGAACAGCTTCACGCTGCCCGGCTACGTGACCGTCGATGCTTTCGCGGCCTATGAAACGACGATCGGCAAGTTCCCGACACGCATCCAGCTCAACGTGAAGAACCTGCTCGACAAGACCTACTATCCGTCGAGCAACAGCAATCTGATCGTCGCGGTCGGCGAGCCGCGGCTCGTCACGCTGACGACGACGGTGTCGTTCTGAGGTTCTGATGTCCTGATGCGTGCGTGGGCTGGCAGGCAAACAGCGGCCCACGCTCAAAATTGCAACCATCGGGTATGCGCTGAAATGAATTTTGTCCAGTTAGCCGCCCATCTAAACGGCTTTTCAGATCGATCCTATATTCAAATCGCGAGTGATTGCGCACGCTTGTGCCTGGAGAATTTCATGTACGTCCACATGCTGAGAGCCTGCTGCTAGTCATTCCTTCACTAG
>NZ_QTQD01000056.1:0-24619 GCF_003858025.1 Burkholderia sp. Bp9004
GCACGCGTCAAAGAACGCCCGGCCGACCAAGACGCCAACGTGTGCAAGATCGGAGCGCCGTCAGGCACCGGCAGCAGCATCAGCTTTGCCACGGGCAGCGAAACACTCAGCCACACCGACTTCACGCTACCCGGCCCATTTACCGTCGCCTGGACGCGTACCTACCGCTCCAGCCTGGGCGCTTTCGATGATGGCGAGCTGGGTGCGCGCTGGATCACGCCATACACCACGCGCTTCGACGTGCGGGGCGAAGGCCTTCGCTACCACGGCGCCGACGGGCGCAGCCACGACTACCCGCTGCCCAAGGTCGGACAGTTCCATGAAGATCGCATCGAAGACCTCACGCTGGTTCGTGTACGCGATCACGAGTTGGTGCTGTGTCGTGGCTACGAACGCCGCGAGACCTACCAGCGCCACGGCGACCGCTACCTGCTGGTGCGGATCGAACTGCGCGGCGGCGCCGGCCTGCTGCTCGGCTACGACCACCGCGTTGGCAATCGCGCGGTGCTGTCGGACCTGATCACCTACCAGGACGATCCCAGTCAGCCGCATACCCACCTGGGCACTCTGGTGGACGACGCGGGCCGCATCACCGGCCTGTGGCTGATGGGCGAGCACGAACCCCTGCGCCGCCTCAGCCTGTACCGCTATGACGAAGCGGGCGACCTCACGCTGGCACAGGACGAGAATGCCGCCGCGTGGACTTACCAGTACCAGCACCACCTGATCACCCGCTACACCGACCGCACCGGCCGCGGCATGAACCTGGTGTGGCAGGGAGAGGGCGCGGATGCCCGTGCCGTGCGCGAATGGGCCGACGACGGCAGCTTCGACACCCGCCTGGAGTGGGACGAGAACATCCGCCTCACCTACGTCACCGATGCCCATGGCCAGGAGACCTGGCACTACTACGATCACCTCGGCTACACGTACCGCATCATCCACCCCGATCAGCGTGAGGAATGGCTGTTCCGCGATGAGGCGAAGAACGTCGTCCAGCATATCCACCCGGACGGCAGCGAGGACTGCTACGCCTACGACGAGAACGGCAACCTGCTGGAGCACATCCGCGCGGACGGCACCACCGTGCATTACGCGTGGGATAGCAAAGACCAGCTCATCAAGATCAGCGACGCCGAGGGCGGCCTCTGGCTGCGCGACTACGACACCCGCGGCCGCCTGACGGAGGCCATCGACCCGCTGGGCAACAAGACGGAGTATGCGTACAACTTGATGGGGTTGCCGATCGGCATCACCGATGCCAGCGGCAAGACCAGGCAGCTCGAGTACAACAGCAGCGGCCAGCTCACTCGCTATGTGGACTGCTCGGCCAAGGCCAGCGAATGGGCCTACGACGCGCGCGGCCAGCTTGTGCAGTTCACCGACGCGGCCGGCCACGTCACCCGCTACCGCCACGAGGCCGGCCAGCTCGCCGCCATCCGCTACCCGGACGATACCGAAGAGCACTTCGAGCGCGACGCAGAGGGCCGGCTGCTGAGCCACATCGATGCGCTGGGCCGGCGCACCGAATGGGACTACACCGAGGCCGGGCTGCTGGCCAAGCGGGTGGACGCCGCCGGCCAGTCCCTGCGCTATCAGTGGGACAAGCTCGGCCAGCTCACCGCGCTGCGCAACGAGAACGGGCGCGATGCCGAGTTCCACTACGACCCGGTGGGCCGTCTGCTGGCGGAAACCGGCTTCGACGGTGCCATCACGCGCTACGAGTACGAGGAGGAGACCGGCAAACTGGCGCGCGCCATCGACGGGCAGCGCATCACCGCCTACGCCTTCGATCCGATGGGCCGCCTCACCGAGCGGCGCGCCGCGCTGCAAACCGGCGACGCGAGTCCGCGCGAGCAGGACTGGCAGGTCGAGACCTTCGCGTACGACCTCAACGGCAATCTGGCGCTGGCCAGCAACGCCGACAGCCGCCTGCAATGGTTCCACGACCCGGCCGGCAACCTGGTGCGTGAGCACCAGCACTACACCCGCCTGGGCCAGCCGCTGGTGGGTGTGTGGCTGCACGAATACGATGCGCTCAACCAGCGCATCGCCACCGTGCGCCCGGACGGCCACCGTGTCAGCTGGCTCACCTACGGCAGCGGCCACCTGCTGGCGCTGCAGCTCGACGAGCGCGAGCTGGTCAGCTACGAGCGCGACGACCTGCACCGCGAGGTCGCACGGCTGCAAGGCAACCGTCTGCTGCAAACGCAGCAGTGGGATTCAATGGGGCGGCTGAGCGAGCAAGTATTGGCGCGCGACACGCCTGCGCCCACACGCACTGGCGGCGGCAACCGCCTGCTGGTGCGTCGCTACCGCTACGACGCCAGCGGCCAGCTCACCGACATCAACGACACGCGGCGCGGGCAGCTCGCCTACCGCTACGATCCGGTGGGCCGCTTGCTCGAAGCGCAAAGCCGGCTCGGCCACGAGACCTTCAACTTCGATCCGGCCAGCAACCTGATCGACCCGGAAACCCAGCGCGAAGCCGAGCGCCAGCGCATGCCGCGCATCAAGGCGCTGGACAACCTGCTCAAGCAATACGCCGGCACCCATTACCAGTACGACGCGCGCGGCAACCTCACGCAACGCTGGCACAACGGCAAGGAAGGCCGCTTCACCTGGGACCTGTTCGACCGCCTGACGCACTACGAAGACGAGCGTCTGAAGGTCGACTACACCTACGATGCCCTCGGCCGGCGCCTGTCCAAGCACAGCCAGGCGCACTACGAGGAAAGAAGGGAAGCGGGGCCGCACTGGAACCGCGCCGAGCGGGTAAAGCGCAACCGCGCGCTGCAATGCGGCTTCACGCTGTACGGCTGGGATGGTGACACGCTGGCCTGGGAAAGCAAGATCGCCGACGAGGATGGCTTCGGTGCGCGCACCACACACTATGTGTACGAGCCCGGCAGCTTTGTGCCGGTGGCGCAGGCGGTGCGCGACGACGCCATCGAATTGCTGGACCAGCCCGAGTATGGCGATTACTACCGGCAGGATGAAGACCCGCTGTGGGGCGCGCCGCCGCCCGCACCAGCCATCGACAGCCTGGCGTGGTACCAGTGCGATCACCTTGGCACGCCGCAGGAGCTGACTGATGAGCACAGCGAGATTGCGTGGAGCGCGGAGTACCGCGCGTGGGGTGTCGCGCAGGAGGCGATCCGCAAGGCGTCGGGGAAGGCACCGATCGCCAACCCCATCCGCTTCCAGGGGCAGTACCATGACCACGAGTCGGGGCTGCATTACAACCGATATCGGCATTACGATCCGGAGGTGGCGCGGTATATCAGCCCGGATCCAATTAGCTTACGAGGCGGGCTCAATCTATACGCATACGGGCAAAGTAATCCTGTCACGCGAGTCGATCCACTCGGTCTTCAGGCGAGGGGGCCAGTTCTCCTCGGGATGGGACATCTATACAGAGCTGATGCGACGCCGCCGAGACCTGCGCTTGCTCACCATCCTCAAGCAAGACTTCTACTGAACGATATTTCCAACAATCCAATTCCAGCAAATGTACTACCCGGTGTTTGGCCTGGAGTGAATGTCCCGGTAGCTGCTCCGCAATTCTATTGTTCCGCGGGCTACTATGGCGATGATCCTCTTTCGGATCTTAGGCCGACGGATGATTCCGGCCTTACTTGCAAGGCACGTCCCAAACATTACAATCAATCGTATTCTGTATTTGGAGATAATTCCCGTAAATTTACGTGCACCGCACTGGGAGGACTGTAATGCCGCGCATCGTAAGGTTAAATTTATTTACTACTTTTTTGACGCTTTCATTTATTTTATTTATCGCAATGTGCGGGCAACAAACTTACCAGGAAAAATGGCATAATTGCGTTGAAAGATGCAAAAAGATAGGCATGTTTGGGAAATTAGAGCCAACCCACCCCCAATACGGAAGAAATATTTCAAATAGCCTTGAATGCCGCTGTTACTAACCACACGACAAAACAAGAAGATGCATCTACAACCGCCATCGCCATTTTATCCTCCAACGCGGCAGACCAACATCGCAAGATCAGATCAAATTGAATATCAGCATAATCTCATATGCCAATATCAAAAAACCTGACACCCGAATTGATCTACTCGGTTTACAGAAAACTGGGCAGCGCCACACGGAATGGGCAATCTGCATCACAACGATACCCGCAAATCCATCAATACCATAAAACTCTACCGACGGAAGCGCATTGGGAGAGATATCCAATTTCCATTGGCCCCTTCAGCAAGTCCTCGGCGAATGGGTCAGCGTAAACATAGCATGGACGATGCCTGAATCATATTGCACCGAGGGTTACTATGGCGATGATCCGTTAGAAGACCTTCGCGCAGCTGATAATTATTGATTTAGCCAAAAAGAACGATCAATTTTTTCATCAAATAGAAAGATATCATAAAATTTACCTGCAAAAAAGCAAAAGCTTTCACAAATCAAACTCATGAAAAATTATATCAAGATTATTTTGTATACGGGCTTATCTTTGCTGGTTATGGTATTTGTCGCGACAAAATGCGGCATGCCAAGCTTTCAGGATGTCAGACAGCGATGCATAGATGATTGTGGCAAGCGCGGAATGTTTGGTCGCTTGAATGCTCCTGCTAGTTATTCTCCGCGACATACTGCCCTTAACTATGAGTGCAAATGCTATTAAATTCCACATTAAATTAGCTTACCCAGGATTGCCCGGCGCACTTGTGAAAGAACGCAGGACCACAGTGAGCTGCCCCCGTGACGTTGGACAGGTAAATTGGGCCGCCACGCTCCTCCGTCGGTGGCGTCAACGAGAAACCCCACCCTGGCGGCGTACTTAACTATGTTACAGATCCTCCCTTCGCATCCAACGCACTTCCTCCAGGACAATGGATGGGGAAGGGGCACTTCCCTTGACAGGAGCCACATAGATACTTCCCTTCAAGATATCACGAGGGTGACGCATTTCAGAATGACAAGGCAATCGATGATTAAAATTTTATACTCCCAAAAAAATACAACATTTAAAACGGGAATTTTCAACGAGAGGCACGGACAAGAGGGAATTCATTTCACGAGAAAGACATTGAAATGAAACGAATGGCGAAGATTTTTTTATGTGTTCTTCTTTTTGCTTTGGCGGTGCTGTTTGTCCTGGCAAAATTTAGCGAACCAAACATAAATGAGCGAGAGGGTCAATGCCTCAAGGCTTGTGGCGACCGCGGCATGTTTGGGATCTTGGAGGCGCCGTTTCCAAATTCGACTAGGAACACCGTCGCAAATTACACGTGTAAGTGTTATTGAGTATGATCATGGCCGATGGAGGCTTACAGAAGCTGCGGGAGACTGCCGTCAAGAGCGCATGCCTGCTGGAAGTACGGGTGGGATGGCGACACGCTGGCGTGGGAAAGCAAGATCGCCGACGAGGACGGCTTCGGCGCACGCACTACGTCTACGAGCCCAGCAGCTTTGTGCCGGCGGAGCAGGCGGTGCGCGAGGAAGCCATCGAATTGCTCGACCAGCCCGAGTACGGCGATTACTACCGGCAGGATGAAGACCCGCTATGGCTGCCCTGCCGCCGCCGCCCGCACCAGCCATCAACAACCTGGCGTGGTACCACTCGGCACGCCGCAGGAACTGACGGACGAGCACAGCGAGATTGCATGGAGCGCGGAGTACCGTGCCTGGGGTGTTGCGCAGGAGGCAATCAGAAAGGCGTCGGGGAAGGCACTGATCGCCAATCCCATCCGCTTCCAGGGGCAGTACCATGACCATGAGTCGGGGCTGCATTACAACCGGTATCGGTACTACGATCCACAGGTGGGGCGGTACATCACACAGGATCCGATTGAGCTGGCCGGTGGCCTGAACGTCTATCGGTACGCATGGAATCCGATAAGCTGGATTGACCCGCTTGGACTTCCGACCGGCCCCGTATTACTCGGGATGGGGAACCTTTATCGCGCGAGTGCGCAGCCACCGCTGCCAACTCTTTCAAGCAACACGTCGATCAAAGGTATCTATGGTGACGTCTCCAACCTCGCGTTCCCTTCTCCCGTCCTTCCAGGGGAATGGGTCGGAGTTAACGTACAGTGGAGTATGCCAACCATCAAACAATTCAGAAAAATCCATTGCCCGAATAGATCCACTCAGGCTTCATAAAATACTGACAGCGGCATTTTGAAAAAGTAATCTGAAGTATCGTGAATCGAATTTTCAGGCTCCTGACGATTTTTCTGATCTTAGGAGCGTTCAGTAGCGCTAGGTGGGTTGAGCGAACCCTTTCACATCAGTGGCTTGAAAAATATGGTCCGATGAGCGCTCCTATTGTTCATCGAGATCCGACACGCCGGCGCACACCACGACTACGCGACGTCACCGTTCCGCCGCTGGCGAATCGCCTACACTACAGACCGTGCCCCTCCGCGCGGCTCCTGCCAGCCACTGCCATGGCCCACCTCTTCTTCGCGGCGTCGATCCAGCGCCATATCGAGACGCCCGAGCGCGACATCGACGCACGGACGCTCGGCGAAGCGCTTGAAACCGTCTTCGGCGAGCAGCCCCGGCTGCGCGGCTATATCGTCGACGACCAGGGTGCGCTGCGAAAGCACCTGTCGGTGTTCATCGACGGCCAGCCGGTACGCGACCGGCAACACCTGTCCGATGCGCTCGGCGATGCCAGCCGCGTCTATGTCGTGCAGGCGTTGTCCGGCGGATAAAGGGACGCATCTCCATCGAAACAAGCGCCCGGTCGGACTTACTGGAGACACCCGACATGAACGATCGACTGCTCGTCGCGACCCGCAAGGGCCTGTTCGTGCTACACGCCGATGGCAACGGCGGCTGGTCGCTCGGCGAGCCGCACTTCATCGGCGAACCCGTCAGCATGACGCTGGCCGACCCGCGCGACGGTACGCTGTATGCGGCGCTCAATCTCGGCCATTTCGGCGTCAAGCTGCATCGCCGGCGCGCCGGTGCCGCCGCCTGGGAAGAATGTGCGGTCCCCGTCTATCCGCCGCAGCCCGCCGACGCGCCTCGCGCTGACGCCGACACACACACCGGCGCCGGCGATTCGGATGACGAAGCGCCTGCCCCGCCGCGCCCACCCTGGACGCTTCAGCAGATCTGGTCGCTCGAAGCAGGCGGCGCCGACGAGCCGGGCGTACTGTGGGCCGGCACGATACCGGGCGGACTGTTCCGCTCCGACGACGGCGGCGATTCGTGGGTGCTCAACCACGCGCTATGGAGCCGCCCGGAACGCGCCGAGTGGTTCGGCGGTGGCTACGATGCAGCCGGCATCCATTCGGTGATGGTCGATCCGCGCGACAGCCGGCACGTGACGATCGGGATTTCGTGCGGCGGCGTCTGGCAGACCTTCGACGGCGGCGCGACCTGGCGCGTCAGCGCCGACGGCATGGAGGCCGACTACATGCCGCCCGAGCGGCGCGGCGAACCCAACGTGCAGGATCCGCACCGTGTCGTCCAGTGCGCGGCCGCTCCCGATGTGCTGTGGACTCAGCATCACTGCGCGATCTTCCGCTCGACCGACGGCGCAGCGCACTGGCAGCGGATCGAAGCGCAGCCGTCGAGCTTCGGCTTCGCGGTCGCCGTGCATCCGGCAGATCCCGACACCGCATGGTTCGTACCGGCGGTGAAGGATGCGTGCCGGATTCCGGTGAACGGCCGGTTCGTCGTCACGCGCACGCGCGACGGCGGCCGCAGCTTCGAGAGCCTGTCGAACGGGCTGCCGCCCGCGCCGGCCTACGACCTCGTGTATCGACACGGGCTTGCGGTGGACGACTCCGGCACGCGTCTCGCGATGGCGTCGACGACGGGAGGGTTATGGACGTCCGGCGACGGCGGTGAAAACTGGCGGCAGGTCTCCGCGCATTTGCCGCCGGTGTATTGCGTGCGTTTCGGGTAACGAGGGACCCGAACGCCTCACAGCGGAATGCAGGCGCCGGACCGTTGCTTCACATTCGCGGCGCGATTCGGGCCACCGCCCCACGCGTGCGCGCAATCTCCGCTTCGAGCCACTCGAGAAACCGCCTGACCTGCGGCTCGCGTTCCCGCCCGGGCCGGCACAGCGCGACGAAGCGTGCGCCGGCGAGCCGCACCGACGGCTCGATCGGCATCAACGCGCCGCGCTCGACGTGCTCGGCGACCAGCACGGAACTGAGCAGCCCGACACCCTGCCCGTGCAATACCGCCTGCAGCGCGTAATGCTCGTCGTCGTAGTGACGGAACACCGCGCGTTCGAGCCACACGTCCCGGCCCGCCGCACGACACCACGAGGTCCAATCGATCGACACCGGCAGCGGCGTATCCCACACGGTCTCGATCAAATCGAGGCGCTCATCCGAACGATGCGCATCGAACCCGGTAGCCGCATACGCACCAAAATACTCGTCGATCAGCGCAATCTCGTGCAGTGCCGGAAACGTGCGCGACGTCGCGCGAATCGCGAGATCGATTCGCGCGTCGCGTTCGAGATCGGCGAGCGTGTTGCCGGTCTCGACCTTGATGTTCAATTGCGGATCGACCTGCCGAAACCGGCCGAGGCGCGGAATCAGCCACATCGCTGCAAACGCCGGTGTAGTCGTCAGCACGAGCGTGCGCTCATCGGCCGCTTCGGGCCGCACCGCGTCGAGCCCGCGGCTCAGTGCAAGCAGTGCATCGTGACTCGCGCGAAACAGGCGCTCGCCCTCCTCCGTGAGCCGCACGCCGCTCGCGCCACGTTCGAACAGCAGCACGCCGATCCGGCTTTCGAGCGACTTGATCTGATGCGACACGGCCGCGGGCGTCACGGACAACTCGTCCGCCGCAGCCTTGAACGAGCCGAGCCGTGCCGACGACTCGAATACACGCAATGCGGTCAGGGGAATTTTCGAGAACACGGGGCCTCGCGGGCCGGGTCCGGCCGGGTTGAATTCGATTCAATCGGGGTGAGATTAGGTGAATTGAAGCGCTCGCGCAACGCACGTAGCCTTGCGGGACGTCGTGGCACCGTGCCGCGCAAGCAACCGTCGAGTCACCGTCGAACCGGAGAAACAACGTGCAAGGCCTACCGCGCAGGATCACGCAGGCAGTGCTCTACGAAGCGATCGCCATTTCCTGCATCTCGCCTGCGATCGCGGCGATCTTCAAGCAGGGCCTCGTCTATTCGGGCGCGCTGTCCACAACGATGTCCGCGATCGCGCTGCTGTGGAACATGATCTTCAACGCGCTGTTCGAGCGCTGGGAAGCGTCGCGCCGGCAGCCGAGGCGCACGCTCGCGCGGCGAATCCTGCATGCGACCGGATTCGAGGGCGGGCTGATCTTCATTCTCGTGCCGGTCGTGTCGTGGTGGCTCGACATCTCGTGGTTCGACGCGTTCGTCGTCGACATCGGGCTGTTCGCGTTCTTCTTCTGCTACGCGTTCGTGTTCCAGTGGGCGTTCGATCGCGTGTTCGACGTGCCGGCGGCGACGAAGGAATCGTGACGTTCGTTCGCGGCCCGGCGCTTCGCCGATCGGCTCCAGGCCCGAAAACAACGCGGCCCGCCCGCGCGATACGGGAGGGCCGCGTTTCATCACGCCGGCGCGCCGCCTTCAGCGACCGCGCCGTTCGTCTCGTCGCTCAATGCACGCCGAGATACGCCTTCACCGCCGGCAGACCCGGCTTGCCGTCGATCGTCGTCACGCCCGCGAGCCACTTGTCGAGCGCCTGCGGATTCGCCTTCAGGTACTCGGCCGCGGCCTTGTTCGGATCCTCCTTGTTCATGATCGGCACCATCACGTGATTCTCGATCGTCGTCGTGAACTGCAGGTTCGACACGAACTTCGCGACGTTCGGGCAGCGCTGCGCGTAGTCGGGCGGCGTGGCCGTCAGCACCTTCGCTTCGCCGTAGTTCGGGCCGAACACGTCGTCGCCGCCGCTCAGGTAATCGATCTTCATCTGCACGTTCATCGGATGCGGTTCCCAGCCCAGGAACACGATCCACTGCTTGTCGCGGATCGCGCGATTCACCTCGACCAGCATCCCGGCCTCGCTCGACTCGACCATCTTGAACTTGCCGAGGCCGAACTGGTTGCCGTCGATCATCTTCTTGATCAGCAGATTGCCGTCGTTGCCCGGTTCGATCCCGTAGATCTTGCCGTTGAGCTTGTCCGCGAACTTCTGGATGTCGGCGAACGACTTCAGGCCGCCCTGGTACACGTAGTCGGGCACCGCGAGCGTATATTTCGCGCCGGTCAGGTTGGGCGTTGCGAGCACCTTGATCGTGCCGGCCTTCGTGAACGGCTGGATGATCGGATCCATCGTCGGCGACCAGTAGCCGAGGAACACGTCGATCTGCTTGCTCTTGATGCCCGCGAACGTGATGGGCACCGACGCGATCGTCTTGGTCGGCGTGTAGCCGAGCCCCTGCAGCATCGTCGATGCAAGACCGGTGGTGGCCGCGATGTCGGACCAGCCGACGTCCGCGAAGCGCACGTTCTTGCATACGGGCGGGTCGGCCGCATAAACCGCCGACATCGGCGCTGCAATCCCGATCCCGCATGCCGCTGCGATCAATAGGCGCTTCATCTGTCTTCTCCTCAAAGTGACGTCGTTTTTCATGGGTGCGGGATCGAGTGTTGAAACCGCGCGCCGAGATCCCGGCGGCGTCGCGGACCGAATGGCTCGCGCGGGTCGCGTCAGCGCCCCGGCAACCGTCGCTCGTAGCTCGGCGCGTGACCGAATTGCGCGCGATACGCCTTGCTGAAATGACACGGCGAATGGAATCCGCACGTCGTCGTCACGCGCGCGATCGATGCGTCGGTCGTGCGCAGCAGGTCGCGCGCGCGTTTCAGACGCAGCGTCAGGTAATAGTGGGTGGGCGAAACATTCAGGTAAACCTTGAACATGCGCTGCAGGTGCCGTTGCGAAAGCCGCACGAGCCGCGCGAGTTCCTCGAGCGAAAGTGGCTCCTCGATGTTCGCCTCCATCAGCCGCACGACCTCGATCAGCTCCGCGCGCGAGAAACCGACGCGCGCATCGACGGGAATCGGCTGCGTGTCGGTCGAACTGCGGATGCGCTCCAGGATGAACTGCTCGGACACCTGCGCGGCGAGCTGCTGGCCGAAACGCATGCCGACGAGGTTCAGCATCAGGTCGAGCGGCGCGGTGCCGCCGGTGCAGGTGAGCCGGTCGCGATCGACGACGAACAACTCGTCGGCGAACCCCACCCGCGGAAACTCCGCATGCAGTGCGGACAGGTTCTCCCAGTGCACGGTGCAGCGATAGCCGTCGAGCAGACCGCCCGACATCAGCGCATACGCACCTGTGCAGATGCCGCCCAGCGGCAGCCCGCGCTCGGCGAGCGCGACGAGCGTGTCGCGCGCGCCGTCGTCGACCACGTCGCGGATGCGGATCCCGCCGCACACGATCATCACGTCAGGCAGGTTCGTGTAGTCGAGCGCCTGGGTCGGCCGCACCGCGATGCCGTTGCTGGCATGCACGGGCGCACCGTCGAGCGAATAGATCGACCACTGGTAGTGGTCGGATCTCCCGACGTAGTTCGCCATCCGAAGCACTTCGACAGCGCTCGAGAACGCGATCATCGAGAAATTCGGCAGCGTCAGGAAGCCGAAATGGGCAAGGGACGAAACCGGTGAAACGCAAGCGGCGGGCACGGCGGCAGCGGCGGCGGACGTCACATCGGGCTCCTGGCGAATTGAGCAGGTTGCACGCGGCCAGCCCCGTGGCAAACGCCACGGAAGCCGGTATCGAATCAGGGGAGGCGGCCGGAGGGCGAACCGGCCGCCGGTTGCTTACGCTTGCGCGGGCGTGGCCTTCGCGCGGAGCAGTTGCTTCAGGCCCGAGAACAGCGGTGCTTTCACGGTGCCCGGCGCGCGGCCGAAGCTCTCGGTGATACGGTCGAGAATGATCGCGAGCAGCACGACCGACAGACCGCTTTCGAAGCCGAGGCCGATGTCGAGGCGCTGGATACTTGCAAGGACGTCGTTGCCGAGGCCGCCCGCGCCGACCATCGACGCGATGATCACCATCGACAGCGCCATCATGATCGTCTGGTTCACGCCCTGCATGATCGACGGCAGCGCGTTCGGGAACTGGACCTTGTACAGCAGCTGCCACGGCGTGCAACCGAATGCCTGGCCGGCTTCGACGATCTCGCGGTTCACGTGACGGATACCGAGGCTCGTCAGGCGCACGGCCGGCGGCATCGCGAAAATCACCGTCGACAGGATCCCCGGCACGCGGCCGAGACCGAACAGCATCGCGGCCGGAATCAGATACACGAATGCCGGCATCGTCTGCATCAGGTCGAGGATCGGACGCACGATCGCGGCGACCCACTTGCTCTTCGCCGCCCAGATGCCGAGCGGAATGCCGAGCACGAGGCTGACGATCGTCGACGACAGCGTGAGGCCGAGCGTGATGACCGTCTGGTCCCAGAAGCCCGTCGCGAAGATCAGCAGCAGCGACGCGGTGGTGAACAGCGCGAAGCGCCAGCCCACGCGCCACAGACCGACACCGATGAAGATCGCCATCATCAGCCACATCGGGATCGCCTGCAGGCTGTGCTCGACGAATGCGGCGAGGCCCTCGATCGCGCGACCGATCGTATCGAACGTCGCCGCGTCATGGTCGAGCAAGTAGTGAACGGACTGGTCGACCCAGCTACCGAGCGGAATCATTTCAGACATGGGAGCCTCGCGAGCGCGTGATGGCCTTCAGGATAAGTGCGCGGTCGACCGAGCCGCAGTAGCAGCCGTCGTCGTCGACGACGGGCAGTGCATTCGGGCTCGCGACGACGCGCGCGACGACATGTTCGAGCGACGCATCGCGCCGGATGCTTTCGATCGGCCGCACGGACGGCGTGTCCTGACCGATCGCCTCGCGCGTGACGAAGCCGCGGATCTTGCGGGCGGCGTCCAGCACGAACGCGTATTCGGCACTGCCGTTCAGCGTCGCCGCGACGTTCGCGGCATCGCATTTCGACATGGTCGGCACGGCGCCCGTCTGCATCAGGTCGCCCGCCGTCAGATAGCGGCTCGTGTCGATGCCGTCGAAGAACGCGCGCACGTAGTCGTCGGCCGGGTTCGCGATGATGTCCTGCGGCGTGCCGACCTGCACGAGCCTGCCGCCTTCCATGATCGCGATGCGGTTGCCGATGCGCAGCGCCTCTTCCAGATCGTGCGACACGAACATGATCGTGCGGCGCTGTTCCTTCTGCAGTTGCAGCAGCACGTCCTGCATTTCGCGGCGCTTGAGCGGATCGAGTGCGGAGAACGCCTCGTCCATGATCATCAGCGACGGATTCACGGCCAGCGCGCGGGCCAGGCCGACGCGCTGCTGCATGCCGCCCGACAGCTCGGACGGCAGCTTGTGCGAGAACGGTGCGAGACCGACCTGCTCGAGCACCTCCATCGCACGGCGTTCGCGTTCCTTCTTGCCGATGCCTGCGACCTCGAGGCCGAACGCGGCATTCGATACCACGGTGCGATGCGGCATCAGCGCGAACGACTGAAACACCATGCTCATGTCCTTGCGGCGCAGCGCCGTCAGGGCGGAGCGGCGTGCCGACGCGACGTCGAGCCCGTCGATCAGCACCTTGCCGGCGCTCGGATCGACCAGCCGGTTCACGAGGCGGATCAGCGTGGATTTGCCGGAGCCGGACAGGCCCATCAGCACGAATATTTCGCCTTCCTGCACGTCGAACGATACGTTGTGCACACCGACGACCTGACCGGTACGCTTGAGCACATCATCTTTCGTCGCGCCGGCAGCGAGCATGTCGAGTGCCTGCTGCGGGTTGCTTCCAAATACCTTGCACAGACCTTCGACCACGACCTTGGGGGCATCCATCGAAACCTTCTCCTCGTGTAGCGGGGACTCACGCGTCGCATAGCGTGCCTACATAGTTGCCAGAAAAAACCCCGACCTGCCGACGAATTACGACAAACGCTTGCGCAAATACGACACACCCGGCGGCCACGCCACGCGGGGCACGGCGCGCGGCGGCACTCGATTGCGGCGATGCAATACGCGCAAGGCCAATAGCGGCGGGCATCTCGAGCACGACTTGTGCGCAGCAGCGCGACGCGCAAGCGGTGTCGTTTTGCATCAACCCGCGGAGGCCGCGCGTCGCTTTGCGACAATTCCACGTCCGATCGGACGACCTCGTCTGCCCCGTTCGTGCGAAAAGAATGGTCGTACGAAACCCCGCATCGCGAACGTGCGACAGCCACGATTCGCAGCCCGCCCGCAACCCAGAAAATCCCCCATGGCCATTGTGATACATTGCCGGCAACCACGCCGATCGCGACGTCGCCGCGCGCCTTGGGCGTGGCGCTGCGCCGACGGCGTGCGCATGCCGGTTCGCCTGCCGGCCATACTGAAACAGCCTCGATCGAGCCGCGCGCCGATCGAAGGACGATAACGAAATGAGAGAGGGAGCAAGGCGATGAATTGGGCTTTTGCCGCAATCGGTTTCATCGTGGGCGGTATCGCCGCATTGTTCGGGGATTTCTCCGCCGCCAACGGCACGCTGCTCGGCGCGGCGGTGGGGTTCTGCATCGGTCACGCGCTGCAGCAACGCAAGCGCAAGAGCGGCGGCACGATACCCGACGCATTCGCGATTTACACCAATCCCGCGACACCGCAACCCGCCCCCGTGCCGCTCGCTGATCGCGTCGCGCGCCTCGAAGCGACGGTCGACACGCTCACGCGCGAGCTCGATGTGCTGCGCGGTCAACTCGCGGGCGCGAAGGCCGGTGCCGCCACGACCGGCAGCGCCGCGCAAATGCCACCGGCGATGCCCGCCACCGTCACGCCTTCACCCGCCGCAATGCCGCCGCGGCCGTCCGTGCAGCCGGCCGTCGCGCGCGCCGGCGTGACGCCGTCGACGTCCATCCCGGCTCCCGCACCGGCAGTCGCCACGCCGACGAGCGACGCGACCGCCGCTGCCGGCGCGCCGACGCATCCGCCCGCGACGACTTCGCCATCAGCCCCGCCCGCCCCGCCGAAACCCCGCGAACCCGGCATCGCCGAACGCGCGTTCCGCGCCGCGCGCGACTGGCTGCTCGGCGGCAATACGGTCGTGCGCGTCGGCATCATCGTGCTGTTCTTCGGCGTCGCTTTCCTGCTCAAGTACGCGGCCGACAACAACATGCTGCCGATCGAATTCCGCCTGGCCGGCACGGCACTCGCCGCGGCGGCGCTCCTGGCGATCGGCTGGCGCGTGCGTGCGCGCCGCGCGGCATACGGCCTCGTGCTGCAGGGCGGCGGCATCGGCATCCTGTACCTGACGATCTTCGCCGCGACCAAGCTCTACACACTGCTGCCGGTCGGCGCGGCGTTCCCGCTGATGGTCGCGGTGTGCGCGCTGAGCGCGTTCCTCGCGGTGAAGCAGAACGCGCTGCCGCTTGCATTCATGGGCAGTGCGGGCGGCTTTCTCGCGCCGGTGCTGCTGTCGACCGGCCACGGCAGCCATGTCGCGCTGTTCAGCTACTACGCATTACTGAACGCCGGCATCTTCGCGATCGCATGGTTCAAGGCCTGGCGTCCGCTGAACCTGCTCGGTTTCGTGTTCACGTTCACGATCGGCTCGGCGTGGGGCGTGACGGCGTACCGCCCCGCGCTGTTCGCGACCACCGAACCGTTCCTGATCCTGTTCTTCCTGATGTATGTCGGCATCGCACTGCTGTATGCGGTGAAACGCGAACTGGCGCTGCGCCACTACGTGGACGGCACGCTCGTGTTCGGCACCCCGATCGTCGCGACGGCGCTGCAGGCGGCG
Source organism: Burkholderia sp. Bp9004 (assembly GCF_003858025.1). Taxonomy (NCBI): domain Bacteria; kingdom Pseudomonadati; phylum Pseudomonadota; class Betaproteobacteria; order Burkholderiales; family Burkholderiaceae; genus Burkholderia; species Burkholderia sp. Bp9004. The sequence goes on from NZ_QTQD01000056.1 coordinate 15,764, forward strand.
CTCGTGAAGGACATGCCGTTCGGGCTCGCGTGGAGTTCGGTCGCGCTGTCGGCGCTCTACGTCGCGGTCGCCGCATGGCTCGCGCGGCGCCGCGACCGTCTCGCGTTGCTATTCGAAGCGATGCTCGCGCTGGCGGTGATCTTCGCGACGCTCGCGGTGCCGCTCGCATTTTCGGGCCCGACGACGAGTGCCGCGTGGGCGATCGAAGGCGCGGCGATCGTGTGGGTCGGCGTGCGCGAGAAACGCCTTGCACCGTTCGGCTTCGGCCTGCTGATGCAGATCGCCGCGGCCGGCGCATTCTTCACGAGCCTGCTCGGGCCGGCCGACACGAGCGCGCTGCCGGTGCTCAACAGCCCGTATATCGCGATGCTGCTGATCGCGCTCGCCGGGCTGTTCACAGGCTGGTGGCTGCACGGGCGCGACGAAGCGCGCGCGTGGCACGCATGGATGCCGGACGTCGGCGCGGCGGCCGCGGCCTGGGGGCTGCTGTGGTGGCTAAGCGGCGGGCTGCACGAGATCCTCGTCTATGCGAGCCGCCACGTCGATCTGCATGCGGACCGCTTCGTCGTCGACGCGACCGCGCTGTTCGCAGCCGGCACCGCATGGCTTGCACACGTCGGGCGCCGCAAGCTCGCGTGGCCGATCGCCGAATGGCCCGCACTCGCGCTGGCGCCGGTGCTCGCGCTGCTCGCATTGCGCGCGTTCGATGCGCACGAGGCACCACTGTCTGGCATGGGCGCGTTCGCGTGGCCGATCGCCGTCATCGCATGCTATGCGCTGCTGCTGCGTCAGTCGCGCGGCACGGCGGCGGCTGGCCCGGTCGCGGGCGCGACGGGCACGTCGGCCGTGGCGGCCCTCCCCGCCCCGGTGATCGCGCCGCTGCACACGCTGATGTTCTGGACGTTGTGCGGACTCTTCTCGCTCGAAGGCTTCTGGCGCCTGCGCGCGTTCGTGCCCGAAGGCGCGTGGAGCTGGAGCGCGTGGGCCTATGGCTTCGGCGCGCTGCTTCTGCTGGTTTCTGGCCCCGGCTCCCGCCTGCGCTGGCCCGTCGCCGCGTTCCCGCATGCGTATCAGGTGTGGGGGGCCGCGCCGCTCGCCGCGCTGCTGTGGCTGTGGAGCATCGCCAGCGTGACGAGCGACGGCGATGCGTCGCCGCTGTTCTGGCTGCCGCTGCTCAATCCGCTCGACGTCGCGCAACTGCTGATCTTCGTCGCATTCGCGACCTGGCTGCGCCGCCTGAAGACGCTCGGTGTCGTCTGGCATCCACTCGCGGCCGACCTGGCGGCGCTCGCGACCGTATTCCTGTGGTTCAACGCGCTGCTGCTGCGCACGCTGCATCACCGTTTCCACCTCGCCTACGCCATCGACGCCGTGCTGTCGTCGTTCGGCATTCAGCAGGTGTTCATGGTCGGCTGGAGTCTGTTCGCGTTCGCCGGCATGTGGCTGACGCGCCGCGACGGCATCGCACGCGTGTGTGCGCTCGCGTCCTTGCCGCTGATCGTCGTGATGTGGGTCTGGACCTTCTACGCGAACTTCACGCAGGACGGCGGCAGCTGGGCGCGCGTCCCGCTGCTCAATCCGCTCGACCTCGTGCTCGTGGTGGTCTATGCGCTCGCCGCGTCGTGGTTCGTGCGCGCGCGCAAGCTCGGCTGGTCGTTCGGCAACTACCGCGTCGAGTTGCTCGGCGCGGCCGGCGCAACGGCCTTCCTGTGGCTGAACGCGATCCTGTTGCGCACGCTGCATCACTGGACCGGCGTGCCGTACGCGTTCGATGCAATGGCGGAATCGACGCTCGTGCAGGCGTCGGTTTCCGTGTACTGGACACTCTGCGCGCTCGCGACGATGATCTGGGCCACGCGCCGCGGGTTGCGTCCGCTGTGGTTCGTCGGCGCCGCGCTGCTCGCGCTCACGGTGATCAAGCTGTTCCTGTTCGACCTGTCGCACGTCACCGGCATCGAACGTATCGTGTCGTTCATCGGTATCGGCATCCTGCTGCTGTTGATCGGCTATTTCTCGCCGCTGCCGCCGAAGGCAGCGGCCCAACGGGACGACCACCAACCATGAAGCGACTCGCAGCCCTGCTCGGCCTGAGCCTGCTGACGTCGTTCGCGGCGGCCGACGGCACGCCCGGTGCCGAACGCGTTGCCCAACGCTTCTCGCTGGATCTCGACGGCACCGCCGCGTATTACCAGCTGACCGTGCCGCAGGCCGTCTATGCGGCCAGCCGGCGTGACGATCTCGGCGACGTGCGCATCTTCAACGGCAACGGCGAGCCCGTGCCTTACTCGCTCGATGCGCCAGCGGCGGCGGCCGTGCCGCCGTCGCGCACGCCGGTGCAGTGGTTCCCGCTGCCGCCGGCGCGCGCCGACGACGGGCACGCACCGCTCGGCGTGTCGGTTGCGCCGGACGGCTCGCTGCGCGCAGCCGTCACCGCGCCGGCGCGCGCGAAGCATGCGGCCGATCTCGTCGACCTGTCGCACGCGGACGGCGAGGTCGACGCACTGCTCGTGCACATCAGCGACGACAGCTACCAGGGGCGTGTCGCAGTCGCGGCGAGCGACGATCTGCGCAACTGGCGCTCGCTCGGCAGCACGCAATTGCTGAAGGTCGGGCGCGGCGGCGACATGCTGATGCAGGAACGCATCGCGCTCGAAGGCACAGGGCCGCGCTACCTGCGGCTCGACTGGCTCGACGGCGCGCCCTCGATCGCGTCGATCGAGACCGAAACGCGACCGCACGATGCACGCACGGCGGACAGCGCGGCCGTGCCGCGCCAATGGCGCGAAGCCGCGCACGTGCGGGCCGGCAGTGCGCCCGGCGAGTATCTGTTCGACACCGACGGCGCTTATCCGGTCGACCGCGTGCGCATCGACCTTCCACAGCCGAATACGGTTGCGCGCGCAACGCTACAGAGCCGCCCCGACGCGCAAACGCCGTGGCGCGACGTCGCCGGCGGGGTGCTGTTCCGGCTGCAGGGCAAAGGTGGCGAACAGCGCAACCCGCCGCTGGCGTTCGCGTCGAATCCGGATCGCGCGTGGCGAATCGTCGTCGACATGCGCAACGGCGGGCTCGGCGGCGGCCAGCCGTCCGTCGTGGTCGGCTGGCATCCGGCCGCCCTGACGTTCGTCGCGCGCGGCACGCCGCCGTTCACGCTCGGCGTCGGCAATGCGTCGCTGCCTTCGTCGGCCGTGGGCCGCGATGCGCTGCTGGTCGGGATGGCGCCGGAAGTGCGACCCGCGCGCGTCGGCGCGGCCCTGCCGGTCTCGGCGGCCCCGTCGGAGCCGGCCGCCGATAAGGACGCGATCCGCCGTTACGTGCTGTGGGGCGCGCTGGTCGTTGCGGTCGGCGTGCTCGGCACCATCGCATGGCGCCTCGCGCGCGGCAGCGACACGCGCACACGCGACGATTGATACCACGCCGGCACGACGAATCAGGCCGCAACTGCGCGCCGCGAGGCGTCGCAAGAAGTGAAACGATGGTGCGACGGTTTGCATGCGCATGCGTTCGGCGCCGTCGAACACGTGGCCGCACTCACAGATCGTTGCGCCCGCAAGCAGTCCATGACGCGCACGTCGGCGTCGACGCAAGTCGGCACGCGCGAAACCTTGCCCGCGATGCACGAAGCGGGCGCGAGCGCGGCCGGCTCCTCGTTGACACGCCCGGTGACGCGATCCAGACTCGCTGATCCTCAACAGCACCGCGAGCGCCCATGGTCACCTGCTTCCTTCGCTACGTCATCGATCCGTACAAACTCGAGCAGTTCGAAACCTACGGCAAGATGTGGATTCCGCTCGTCGAGCAATTCGGCGGCACGCATCACGGCTACTTCCTGCCTTCCGAAGGTGCCAGCAACATCGCGCTCGCGATGTTCTCGTTCCCGAGCCTCGCCGAATACGAACGCTACCGTGAGCGCTCGAAAACCGATCCCGCCTGCCAGGCCGCGTTCCGGTATGCAGAGGAAACGCGCTGCATCGTCAGCTACGAGCGCAGCTTCTTCCGGCCGGTGTTCGCGTAACGTCGCATAACGCCCGCGCATCGCACCCCCTTTCCGGCTCCGGACGAAAAAAAGCCCCGCCTGCATCCGCGCGGCGGGGCCAACCCATGTCAGTAGAGACATCATGGAGGAGACGGGCCCATCTTATCGAGCGCGGCACGCCGTCCCAACCAAGCATTTCTGCTATCCATCTGCGTCGCCGCGCGCACGCTCGCCCCATGCGCATGGCATATCGATAGAACGAAAAGTCGTTTTCAGAGTGGCGGCGGGGTCGTTACCATCTGGTTTTAAGCCTGTGCTTAGCCGGGCAAGCCATCCTCTAGGAGCGCCCCTTGACTGCATTCGATCAACACCGCCGCCCGTTCGTGGTCGGCATCGGCGGGACCACCCGAGCCGCGTCGTCGACCGAGCGCGCGCTGTCGTTCGCGCTGCGCGGCGCGCAGGCCGCCGGCGCACGCACGCGACTGTTCGACGGCCCGTTCCTGCATACGCTGCCGCACTACGCCCCCGAACACAAGACGCTGACCGACGCGCAGCGAGAGCTGATCGACACCGTGCGCGAAGCCGACGCGATCATCATCGCGACGCCCGGCTATCACGGCGGCGTGTCCGGCCTCGTGAAGAACGCGCTCGACACGCTCGAGGAACTGCGCGCCGACGAGCGCCCGTACCTCGACGGCCGCGCGGTCGGCCTGATCGTCACGGCCTACGGCTGGCAGGCCGCCGGCACCGTGCTGACGTCGCTGCGTTCGATCGTCCACGCGCTGCGAGGCTGGCCGACCCCGTTCGGCGCCACCGTGAACACGCTCGAAACGCGCTTCGACAGCGCCGACAGTTGCTCGGATCCGAAGGTCGTCGCGCAGCTCGAAACCGTCGGCTCGCAAGCAGCCGAATTCGCGCTCGCGTTCGCGTCGCATCGCGCGGCCGCGCATGCCGCATCGGTCGACGCGCTCGCCCCCGTGCTGAAGATCGCCAACCAGTAACCCCAGCCTCCCTGCCACCCGCGCCCGGCCGACGACGTTCGCCGCGCGCGGTCGCGAGTGTCCGGCCGTCCGGCGCGCATCGCGACGTCGTCCCCCATGCTTCATGCCGGCTCGCCGCGCCGATAACGATCCGGCCCGCCACGTGATTTGCATTGGCCGAAAGATTGGTTCACGCGTGCCGCGCGTTTTCGTACGCTGAAAGCCCGAACCTTCCATGCGCACGCCATGAACCGCACGATCCGCTACAAGGGCTACGAAGTCGCCCCCGCTGCCGCCCGGCTGCCGAACGGGCTGTTCGCCGCGAACCTGACGATCGAGAAGGCAAGCGGCAGTCCGTCGCCGCGCGCCGTGTCGTTCGACGCGATCGATTTCTTCTTCGAAGAGGAGCACGCGCTGGCGTACGCGTCGCGCTGGGGGCGCCTCTGGGTCGACACGCAGGCCTGAGCGCAGCGCGGGGCGGCTCGAAAATACGCGATTACGAAAGCTATGCAAAAATCTTTCGACTCGTAATCGCATAACAACAGCCATGTCCGACACGCTGCTGAAAGACCATGCAGCGGCAGATCACGCCATGCGCAACTGGACCTTCAAGCACCAGGGTCCGGTCAGGATCGGTTCCGATGCGCACAGGCAGATGTTCTGCCGCATGCTGCTCGATACGCACAACCCGTACAAACCGGCCGTCATCGACTGGCCACCGCTCAAGCCCGACGAACTCAAGCGGCTCACGTCGCTGCCGATCTGGGACATCGCCGTGCAGACCGAAGGCCGCGCGTCGATCCGCGTCGCCACCTTCGCGGCGACCGTCGGCGATCCGCTGTTGCGCCAGGCGCTCGAGATGGACGGCGCCGAGGAGGCACGGCACAAGGTCGTACTGTCGAAGCTGGTGCAGGCATACGGCATCGCGCTCGCCCCCGAGCCGCCCTATCCGGCACCAAACGACCCCGAGTGGTCGTGGATGGTGACCGGCTTCAGCGAGTGCATCGACAGCTTCTTCGCGTTCGGCCTGTTCCGCTCGGCGCAGCGCTCCGGCTTTTTCCCGCCCGAACTCGTCGACACCTTCGAACCCGTGATCCAGGAGGAAGGCCGGCACATCCTGTTCTTCGTGAACTGGTATGCGTGGTACTGGCGGAGTTTGCCGTGGTGGCGCCGGCCGTGGTTCTTCGCACGGGTTGCGGCCGTGTGGGCGTTCCTGATCCGGGAACGCATCGGCATCGCGCGCGGGATCGATGCGGACGGCGTCGCGCACGACGCGAACTTCCCGGCGACGAGCACCGCCGACATCGGCGATGCGCTCAACCCGCGCGAACTGATCGAACTATGCCTCAGCGAGAACGACCGGCGGATGGCCGGGTACGACAAACGGCTGCTACGCCCGATGTTCGTGCCGCGCATGGCGCGCCTCGCGCTGCGATTCCTGAGGAAATAAGGCTGCGGCGGCAGGTTTCCGGCGTCACCTTGTCCGGGGCGATTTACTGCATCGCCCGGACCGGATAGCACAACCGCGACGTGCGGCCGCGACCGCCGTCGGCACGGCGGCACACACTGTCGGACGAAAACGAGCCCCCTCCGGCTCGCATCCCGCGTTGGCTGGCGCGACGTCACGCCAGCCAACGCGCGGCTATCCGCCCGACAGTACTGATCCGACGCGCTTGCACGTCGTCTTTCCTCCCGCGGCATGTCCGCCCTCGCCAGCAAGTCCGAGTCACCGTGGCTCAAATCTGACGTTCCCTGCTCGCTGCTCCCGTTGCCCTCAACCCGCGGTCTCCGACCGTCGTCGTGGACGATCCGGCACGTCGTCCAATTCGCCTCCGAACCCATCACACGAAATACGTCAATAGGGCAGATTCCACTCGGGAATCCCAATGGCTGAGTCAATGCCTCTGTAGCATTTTTTTACAACTTCGTGGAGCCGGCCGCCGGGGAAGGCCCGCCCCACGGGCGAATGCGTCCGGCGAAATGCGCAAACCAGCATAGCCAGACAATCCTTTCTTCATGTTTTTTTGATTTTCTAGAAAACTCCGTAAATGCAATTAAAAACCCGACGCAAATCTCAAATTAACAAGTTAACAAGACCGCCGGATCCATTCGAGCTAGCACACCATCAAATATTACAATCCAGAAAGGCAAACGTTTGCCGCAAACGTTTGTCGTTTAACTTGTCTTACTTTTTGTGTCTGGCGATGTGTAACGTGACACACACAAATCACCTATATCTTTGATTTTTATGGTTTTTTTACACGAACCGCCGAACCAGGAGGCACCCTTCACTCAACATTCCACGCATTTTTAATTTTCTTACACTCGGATATATCAAAACGCGATGCATTAACAATTTTTTAACTTTCAAAGCATTCAATTTTTCACTTCTTGTCAATCTCAAAATACCTCCTCAAATAAACTCCGCCCATCAATTTTGAGATTCGCGCGAGCGCACGGCAAATTCATCTAACGAAAGAGACCGGTGTGTGGCGTGCTTATTTGGAGGTAGTAGGACATGAACCGCACATACCGCTCGATCTGGAACGAAGCTCTTGGCGCCTGGGTCGCAGCATCCGAACACGATTCGGCACGGGGCAAGCCGAACAAGTCCGCCGTCGTGAAGGTCGTGGCAACCGTCGCGCTCGTCGCGGGAGCGGCCGCCGGCAACGTTGCGCACGCGCAGTATTTCGCCGGCGGCGGCACGTCGACCGGCGCCCAGGCAATTGCCATCGGCGGTAACGGAGGCAGCCAGACAACGGCCAGCGGCGCGACCTCGATTGCGATCGGTGCGAATGCGACGGCGTCCGGCAGCTATTCGCAGGCATTCGGCCAGGCCACGACGGCGTCCGGCTCAAGCGCGATCGGCATCGGCTCCGGCGCGAAGGCGCTCAACACGGGCGCGACCGCCGTCGGCAACGACTCGACCGCATCGGGCTCGAGCTCGATCGCGATCGGTGGCGGCAACAGCACGGGCACGGGCGGTGCGGTGGCGGCAGGCACCAACTCGATCGCGCTGGGCCGGTTTTCGAACGTCAACTCGGCGACGACGTCAGGCATCGCAATCGGTTCGAATGCGACCGTCACGTCAGTCGGTACCAACGGCACCGCGCTCGGTTCGGGTGCCACCGCAGCCGGCTCCGGCGCATCCGCCATCGGCAACGGCGCAACGGCGACGGGCACCAACGCGATCGCGCTCGGCGGCACGGCCAACTACGCATCCAGCGTCGCGATCGGTGCAGGCAGCGTGACCGGCGCGGCAGCGCCGACGGGAACGGGCTATCTGACGGGCAGCGCCGCGCCGACGTCGGAAGTGTCGGTCGGCAGCTCGACGGCCCTGCGTCGCATCACGAACGTCGCCGACGGCTCGGCACCGCAGGACGCGGTCACCGTGGCCCAACTCAGCACCGGGATGAGCACGACGACGAGCGCGATCAGCAGCTTGTCGACGTCGGCGTCGACCGGCCTCTCCTCGGCCAATAGCTCGATCAGCTCGCTGTCCACGTCGACTTCGACCGGCATCAACTCGCTGTCCACGGGCCTCAGCTCGACCAACAGCTCGGTTACGTCGCTGTCGACCTCCACGTCGACCGGCCTCTCCTCGGCTAATAGCTCGATCAGCTCGCTGTCCACGTCGACTTCGACGGGCATCAACTCGTTGTCCACGGGCCTCAGCTCGACCAAGAGCTCGGTCGCGTCGCTGTCGACCTCCACGTCGACCGGCCTCTCGTCGGCAACCAGCTCGATCAGCTCGCTGTCCACGTCGACCTCGACGGGCATCAACTCGTTGTCCACGGGCCTCAGCTCGACCAACAGTTCGGTGGCGTCGCTGTCGACCTCCACGTCGACCGGCCTCTCGTCGGCAACCAGCTCGATCAGCTCGCTGTCCACGTCGACCTC
>NZ_QTQD01000057.1:0-18681 GCF_003858025.1 Burkholderia sp. Bp9004
TCACGACGGTGCAGGACGTCGCGCAGACGGTGCTGTTCCTGTCGGCGTTCCCGAGCGCCGCGCTCACGGGCCAGTCGGTCGTCGTCAGCCACGGCTGGTTCATGCAGTAACGGGCTCCGGCACGGGCGGCCGCGCTGCGCGCCGCTTGTGCTGCAGCCAGCATTCGCCGGTAGTGGAACGGCAAGAAAAAAACGCGCTCCGGGGAGCGCGTTTGTTGTTTCGGCAGGGCGGGCTGCTGCCCGCTGACACCGGCTTACTTCAGGACCGCTGCGACCGCATTGGCGACCGCATCGAGGTTGCGCGTGTTCAGCGCCGCAACGCAGATCCGGCCGGTGCCGACTGCGTAGATGCCGAACTCTTCGCGCAGGCGATCGACTTGCGCCGAGGTCAGGCCCGAATACGAGAACATCCCGCGCTGCGCGTTGATGAAGCTGAAGTCGCGATCGACACCGCTCGCCTTCAGGCGCTCGACGAGGCCGTTGCGCATCGCGCGGATGCGATCGCGCATTTCGCCGAGTTCCTGCACCCACGAAGCGTGCAGTTCAGGCGACGCGAGCACGGCCGCGACGACGGCGCCGCCATGGGTCGGCGGGTTCGAGTAGTTCGTGCGGATCACGCGCTTCAGTTGCGACAGCACGCGCGTCGCTTCTTCCTTGCTCGACGTGATGATCGACAGCGCGCCGACGCGCTCGCCGTACAGCGAGAAGGACTTCGAGAACGACGACGACACGAACGCATTCAGGTCGGCAGCGGCAAAGAGACGCACCGCGGCGGCATCGGCCTCGATGTTCTCGCCGAAGCCCTGGTAGGCCATGTCGAGGAACGGCACGAGGTTGCGCGCCTTGACGACGTCGACGACCTGCTGCCATTGCGCTTCGGTCAGGTCGACGCCGGTCGGGTTGTGGCAGCACGCGTGCAGCACGACGATCGTGCCCGCCGCATAGCCGTTCAGCGCCGACAGCATGCCTTCGAAGTTCACGCCGTTGGTGGCGGCGTCGTAGTACGGGTATGCGACGACTTCGAAGCCGGCAGCTTCGAACAGTGCGCGGTGGTTTTCCCAGCTCGGATCGCTGATTGCGACCTTCGCGTTCGGGTTCACGGTGCGAAGGAAATCGGCACCGATCTTCAGTGCGCCCGTGCCGCCCAGTGCCTGCGCCGTGACCACGCGGCCCGCAGCGATCAGCGGCGAATCGTTGCCGAGCAGCAGCTTCTGCACCGCTGCGTCGTACGCGGCAATCCCGTCGATCGGCAGGTAGCCGCGCGGCAGGCCGGCGTCGACACGCGCCTTTTCCGCTTCGCGAACGGCGCGCAGCAGCGGAATCTTGCCTTCTTCGTTCGTGTACACACCGACGCCGAGGTTGACCTTGGTCGGGCGCGTATCGGCGTTGAAGGCTTCGTTCAGGCCCAGGATCGGGTCGCGGGGAGCAAGCTGGACAGCGGAGAAGAGCGACATGATGATTCGGCAGTAGTGAAAAGAGGGTCAGGCTTTCAGCCGGCGGGGCAGGCGCAGCGGACCGCGCGCCAACAAGCACGGCGCCGGAAAGCGCAGCAGCCTGACATTGTAGCGAATTCACGCTGCCGGAGGCGGTGATCGCGCGGCGAATTGCGATTTCGGGCGGTTGCCGCGCGTCAGGAGCCGTCAGCGGTTCGCAACGCCGCGAAGCGCTAGAATAGTTTTTTTGCCCTCGCTCCGGCCGCACTCCATGTCCGAACATCACGCCGAAGTCGGCGACGCGCTCGACGAATCGAAATTCGTGACCTTCGAAGGGTCGCCGTTCCAGTTGTACCAACCGTATCCGCCCGCAGGCGACCAGCCGACCGCGATCGAAACACTCGTCGAAGGTGTCGGCGACGGCCTCGCATTCCAGACGCTGCTCGGCGTGACCGGTTCGGGCAAGACCTTCACGATGGCCAACACGATCGCGCGGCTCGGCCGCCCGGCAATCGTGTTCGCGCCGAACAAGACGCTCGCGGCGCAACTCTACGCGGAATTTCGCGAGTTCTTCCCGCGCAACGCGGTCGAGTACTTCGTGTCGTACTACGACTATTACCAGCCGGAAGCGTACGTGCCGCAGCGCGACCTGTTCATCGAGAAGGATTCGTCGATCAACGAGCACATCGAGCAGATGCGGCTGTCGGCGACGAAGAGCCTGATGGAGCGCCGCGACGTGGTGATCGTCGCGACGGTGTCGGCGATCTACGGTATCGGCAACCCGTCCGAATACCACCAGATGATCCTGACGCTGCGCACCGGCGACAAGCTCGGCCAGCGCGACGTGATCGCGCGGCTGATCGCGATGCAGTACTCGCGCAACGAGCAGGACTTCCAGCGCGGTACGTTCCGCGTGCGCGGCGACACGATCGACATCTTCCCGGCCGAGCACGCGGAATTGGCCGTGCGCGTCGAGCTGTTCGACGACGAGGTTGAGACGCTGCAGCTGTTCGACCCGCTGACCGGGCGCGTGCGGCAGAAGATCCCGCGCTTCACCGTGTATCCGTCGTCGCACTACGTGACGCCGCGCGACACCGTGATGCGGGCGGTCGAGACGATCAAGGACGAATTGCGCGAGCGCCTCGAGTTCTTCCACAGCAACGGCAAGCTCGTCGAGGCGCAGCGCCTCGAGCAGCGCACGCGCTTCGACCTCGAGATGCTGCAGGAGCTCGGCTTCTGCAAGGGCATCGAGAACTACTCGCGGCACTTTTCGGGCGCCGCGCCCGGCGAGCCGCCGCCGACGCTCGTCGACTACCTGCCGCCCGACGCGCTGATGCTGCTCGACGAATCGCACGTGCTGATCGGCCAGCTGAACGGCATGTACAACGGCGACCGCGCGCGCAAGGAAAACCTCGTCAACTATGGCTTCCGGCTGCCGTCGGCGCTGGACAACCGGCCGCTCAAGTTCCCGGAGTTCGAACGCAAGATGCGCCAGGTGGTGTTCGTGTCGGCGACGCCGGCCGACTACGAGCAGCGCGTGACGGGGCAGGTCGCCGAGCAGGTGGTGCGGCCGACCGGGCTCGTCGATCCGGAAATCGAAGTGCGCCCGGCGAGTTCGCAGGTCGACGACGTGCTGACGGAGATCAATGCGCGCGTGAAGGCCGGCGAGCGGGTGTTGATCACCGTGCTGACGAAGCGCATGGCCGAGCAGCTCACCGAGTTCTTGGCCGACCATGGCGTCAAGGTTCGCTACTTGCACAGCGACATCGACACGGTCGAGCGGGTCGAGATCATCCGCGACCTCCGGCTCGGCACGTTCGATGTCCTGGTCGGGATCAACCTGCTGCGCGAGGGCCTCGACATTCCGGAAGTGTCGCTCGTCGCGATTCTCGATGCGGACAAGGAAGGCTTCCTGCGTGCCGAGCGCTCGCTGATCCAGACGATCGGCCGCGCGGCGCGCAACGTGAACGGCAAGGCGATCCTCTACGCCGACAGGATGACCGAATCGATGAAGCGCGCGATCGGCGAGACCGAGCGGCGCCGCGCGAAGCAGATCGCGCACAACGAGAAAATGGGCATTACGCCGCGCGGTGTCGTGAAGCGCATCAAGGACATCATCGACGGCGTGTACAACGCCGACGAGGCGCGCGCGGAGCTGAAGGAAGCGCAGCAGCGCGCGAAATTCGAGGACATGTCGGAGAAGCAGCTCGCGAAGGAAATCAAGCGTCTCGAGAAGCAGATGGCCGACTACGCGAAGAACCTCGAGTTCGAGAAGGCCGCCGCGACGCGCGACCAGCTTGCGCTGTTGCGCGAGCGCGTGTTCGGCGCGAACGTCGGCGACCACATCAACGGCGGCCGGTAAATCTTTCCAAGCGTCACCAAAATCTGTCAGTAACGGGTCTGTAAGCCTTGTCGGATCAGGGGTTTACACGGTGTCTCGTTTGTTCCGAAGCTGGTTCGGTGCTAAACTTCGCAAGTATTGAGAATAGTTCGCATTAACGTTCTTCATTGCGTTAGTGTTTTCAGCGTGCCGCCCCGGAGGCGGCGCGCATGTCGTCAAGATAGTCAGACAAATAACAAGGAGTGTCCATGTTGGGTTCTTCGTTCATCCGCACGTCGGTTGCGGTAGCGGCGGCGCTTGCCGCGATGTCGGCCTCGGCGGCCGAATATCCGATCGGCAAGCAGCAGATCCAGGGCGGCATGGAGATCGGCGCGGTGTACCTGCAGCCGATCACGATGGATCCGGAAGGGATGATGCGCAAGGCGTCGGATTCCGATATCCACCTCGAGGCGGACATCCACGCGGTCAAGAACAACCCGACGGGTTTCGCGGAAGGCGACTGGATGCCGTACCTGCAGGTCACGTACAAGCTGACGAAGCAGGGCGACACGAAGTGGAAGGCCGAAGGCGACCTGATGGGCATGGTCGCGAGCGACGGACCGCACTATGGCGACAACGTGAAGCTCGCCGGCCCGGGCAAGTATCACCTGACGATGACCGTCAAGCCGCCGATGCAGTCGGGCCACATGGCGTTCGGCCGTCACGTCGACAAGGAAACGGGCGTGGGCGCATGGTTCAAGCCCATCACCCTCGAATATGACTTCCCGTTCGCCGGCATCGGCAAGAAGGGCGGGTACTGATCGGTGGCATCACGGACGGCGTGCTTCGGCGCGCCGTCGGCGCAGAGAACCCAGAATGAAATTTCCCCAGAAAATCGTTGCCGCAGCCGCCGCGCTGTGGCTCGCCGGCGCGGCGCATGCCGCCGATCTGCCGACGTTCAAGCTCGAGATGACGGACGGCAAGCTGAATCCCGCCCGTATCGAAGTGCAGGCCGGCCAGCGCTTCAAGATCGAGATCAGGAATACCGGCAAGGGCGCCGCCGAATTCGAGAGCGTGCAGTTGCGCAAGGAGAAGGTGCTTGCGCCGGGCGCGGATTCGTTCGTGGTCGTCGCCCCGCTGTCGCCGGGCGAATACAAGTTTTTCGACGATTTCCACCAGCAGGCACAGGGCGTGATCGTCGCGAAGTAATGCGTTTTATCTGAGTGCGGGCGTACGAGTGTCTTGCGCCGCGCGTCAGGAGGATTCAATGGGTCAGATCTTGTTCATCGTCTGGCGGGAGAGCGTCGAAGCGCTGCTCGTCGTCGGCATCCTCTATGCATGGCTGAAGAACGGCGACGACGACGCGCGCCGCGGCCTGCCGTTTCTGTGGACGGGCGTGGCAGTCGGCCTGCTGATGGCGGTCGGTCTCGGCGCCGCGCTCGTCGGCTTTACCGAAGTGCTGTCCGGCGACGCGCAGGACTATTTCCAGACCGCGATGGTGCTCATCGCGTGCGTGCTGATCGTGCAGATGGTGCTGTGGATGCGCCGGCACGGCCGCACGCTGAAGCGTGACATGGAGCAGTCGCTGCAGCAGAGCACGCGCGATTCGAACTGGTGGGGCGTCGCCGTGCTGGTCGCGCTCGCGATCGCTCGCGAAGGCAGCGAGACGGTGATCTTCCTGTACGGCCTCGGTTTCGGTCAGTCGGGGCACGTGGACGGCAGCCAGATGCTCGCGGTCGTGATCGGCCTGGGCCTCGCGTTCCTCACGTTCTATCTGCTGCAGCTTGGCGGCAAGTACTTCTCGTGGCGCCATTTCTTCCGCGTCACCGAAGTGATGCTGCTGTTCCTCGGTGCGGGCCTGTTCCAGACCGGCGTCGACAAGCTGATCGACAAGGAAATCCTGCCGCTCGGCATTTCGCAGGTGTGGGATACGTCGTCGATTCTCGACGACTCCGGCACGTTCGGTTCGCTCGTCGCGACGCTGACGGGCTACCGGGCGCACCCGGCGCTGACCAACCTGATCGCCTATGCGGTGTACTGGGCGGTGGTCTGGCTGCTGATGAAGCGCGCGAGCCGTCGTCCGGTCGTCCCTGCAGGTCGCGCGGCATGAGTGTTGTTGCCGCAGCCAAGCCGGGCTGGCTCGCGCAGGCCGGTCAGTGGATGCAGCGCCACGGCGCGGTGATCCGCGGCATCCAGTGGGTCGTCGTCGCCGTCTACGCGTTCCTGATCATCGTGCCCGCAGTATTGCCGCTGCCCGACGATTCCGCGCATCTGTGGAGCAATCTCACGCTGATCGCGCAGTTCGTGTTCTGGGGCATCTGGTGGCCGTTCGTGCTGCTGTCGATGGTGATGCTCGGCCGCGTCTGGTGCGGCGTGCTGTGCCCGGAAGGCGCGCTGACCGAATATGCGAGCAAGTTCGGCCGCGGCGGCGCGATTCCGCGCTGGATGCGGTGGGGCGGTTGGCCGTTCGTCGCATTCGGGCTCACGACGATCTACGGGCAGATGGTGAGCGTGTACCAGTATCCGCTCGCGGTGCTGTTCGTGCTCGGCGGCTCGACCGTCGGCGCGATCGTGATAGGTGTGCTGTACGGCCGCGAGAAGCGCGTGTGGTGCAAGTACCTGTGCCCGGTCAACGGTGTGTTCGGGCTGCTCGCGCGGCTCGCGCCGATGCGCTACAAGGTCGATGAGGATGCCTGGCGTCGCTCGTACAAGAACGGCGAGCACGGGCATCGCGTGATTCCGATCAATTGCGCGCCGCTCGTGCCGTTGCGCAACATGAAGGGCGCGGCCTCGTGCCATATGTGCGGCCGATGCAGCGGGCACCGCGATGCAATCGCGCTGTCGTGGCGCTCGCCGTCCGACGAGGTCGTGAACCTTGGCGCGCAGCAGGCGAATCCGTGGGACACGGCGCTGATCCTGTACGGCCTGCTCGGCGTCGCGATCGGTGCGTTTCACTGGACCGTCAGCCCGTGGTTCGTGCAGATCAAGCAATGGCTCGCGGGCTGGCTCATTGATCGCGACATCACGTGGCCACTCGAGACGAATGCCCCGTGGTTCCTGCTCACGCACTATCCGGATCGAAACGATGTGTTCTCGTGGCTCGACGGTGGGCTGGTCGTCAGCTACATCGTCGGCACGGGGCTCGTGTACGGCACCGCGCTGCTCGTGCTGCTGGCCGGCGCGACGCTGATGCTCGGTCGTTTCGACCGCGTGCGTCTTCATCATCTCGCGCAGGCGCTGATCCCGATCGCGGGAGCCGGTGTGTTCCTCGGGCTGTCGGCGACGACGCTGTCGCTGCTGCGGGCGGAGCACGTGCCGCTCGGCTGGGCGACCGACGTTCGCATCGCGATTCTGGTCGGCGCCAACGCATGGAGCGCCTGGCTCGCATGGAAGGTGACGGGGCGCTATGCGGCCTGGTCGCGTCGACTGGCGGCATTCGCGTGGTTCGCGGCAGGCCTGGCCGTGGTCGACAGCGCATGGTGGTTGATGTTCTGGGGTTTCTGACGCGGTCTTGACGGCCGTGTGGCCGCGCTCCGGAGCAGCAGGCGAGCGTATTTCGCCGTCGGGCTCCGGAACGCGCTGAAGCTGAAGTGCCGACAGCCGCGATGCCTTTCTCTTTGCATCCGGACGCACCGACAAAAAAAGCGACACGTCGAAGGACGTGTCGCTTTTTTTCTTCCTTGTGCGAGAACCAAAAAAAGTGGCTTGGCTTGCTGCAACGGCTGCTTGAGTGTGTTTGCACGAAGGGGTCTAGATCTCGCGTGCAAGCCGTTACGCTGGCTACTGCCCAACACCTCTCAGGGAGGTGGTCCCCACAATACTCTGTCGTTACTTCGTCAGGATCAGCTTGCCGAGCCGCGTGGCACGCAACTGATACGTCTCTCCGTTGTGCGCGATGCTGATGTGGCTGCGGCCTTGCAGCAGCGCATCGCTGCTGAGGGTCCGGGTGCCGGCATCGTGACTACCGGCAGGTTTCGCCGGCGTCGTGACCGCTGCCGTCTTTTGACGGTTGGCGCTTGCGGTGCCGGTCGTGCGGCGCAACGTCAGCGTGGTCGGGCGCGTGGTGTCGGTCATTCGGTTGATCGGTGACTGTCGATACGATGGAATGAATTCTAAATGATAACTATTCCCATTTACAAAACTCTTTATCGATCGATATGACGAATTCGATAGCTTGAATCAAAGGGCGGCTCGCAGGCCGCCGCCGACGTCAGTGGAGCGGGTCAGGGTCCTTGCGTCCCTGTGCGTATTCGCGGATCAGGCGCACCGTGTCGATGTCCGACGTGCGATACGCTTCCTTGACGATGCCGTGCGTCTGGCGCGCTTCCTCGCTGTCGTCCGTGACGGTCAGCGTCGTATGGTATTCGAAGCGCAGGAACAACTCGTGGTCGTCGCGTTCCTCGATCGTCATCGTCAGCGAGCCGCCTATTTCGCCGCCGGCCGCATGGATGTCGTAGCGCACTTGCTGGTTCGGGGTGAACGTCACGCGGTCGCGCACGGTCGCATGCCCGTAGTGCAGCTCGCGTTCGAGCGTGGTATCCGTCCGTTCAAGGACGACACAGCTGTCGAGGCCGATCACGAACAGCTGCGGCTGTTCGGCGCGCAGCACGAGGCCTTCCCAGAGCTGGTCGCGGGTAAGGGACGGCACGGCCGGATCGTCGGAGTTGATCTGGATCAGATGTTCGAAGTTCAAGGGGACGGGTTCCTTCTGGTGGCGGGCGGCCACATGGATCAAAAAAACATTGTGACGCAAAACGCGCAGCTTCGCGGCACCTGTGGCCCCGATCGGACGTCATGCCTCGATGGAGCCCATGCGGCCGGTCTGGTAGTCGATGACGGCCTGCCGGATCTCTTCCTCGGTATTCATCACGAACGGGCCATAGCGGACGATCGGCTCGTTGAGCGGCACGCCGCCGATCAGCAGCAGGTCGAGCGGCATATCGCCGGCCTCGAACGTCACCGCGTCGCCATCGTCACCGTAGACGATCATCTGTCGCGCGTCGATTTGCTGCCTGTCGGGCCCGTAGCGGCCGGCTCCCTCGAGCGGGTAGGCGAACACGCGATAACCTGCCGGCACCGGCTGCGTGACCGTTGCACCCGGTTGCAGCGTGAAATGCTGGTAGAGGATCGGCGTGCGCGTCTCGATCGCCGCGCGCACACCGAAGGCTTCGCCGGCGATCACGCGGACCTGCGTGCGGCCGTCGGGCGACGTCGCGGTCGGGATGCGGCCGGCCGGGATCTCCTGGTAGCGCGGTGCGATCAGCTTGTCGCGCCGCGGCAGGTTGACCCACAGCTGAAAGCCGTGCGAGCGTCCGCCGGCCTGCGCGAACTCGGGATCCGGCATTTCGCTGTGCACGACGCCCGCGCCGGCCGTCATCCACTGCACGTCACCAGGCCCGAGCGTGCCGGCATGGCCGGCCGAGTCGCGATGACGAAAACGCCCGTCGAGCACGTAGGTGACCGTCTCGAAGCCGCGATGCGGATGGTCGGGCGCGCCCTTGGCTTCGCCAGGGGCATAGTCGACGGGGCCCATTTCGTCGAGCAGCAGGAACGGATCGAAATCCATCAGCAGCCGGGTCGGGAACGGGCGGTGAACCACGAAGCCGCCGCCTTCGGTCGTGCGAAGCGCGGGGTACGTGCGGTCAAGCGAGCGAGCGGTCGTCATGCAGAAGCCCTCGATATCATCGGAATAGCGTCATTTTTGAAACATAGCGCTATTATATTGGGCGTTTTACGGTCCGATTTGCGGCGGTTCGCAATGGATTGTTCTGAAATTGGAACGATGACATGAACATCGATGCACACAACCTGAACGACCTCATGTACTTTTCGCAGGTCGTCGAACACGGCGGTTTCTCGGCTGCGGAACGCGTGCTGGGTATCTCGAAATCGCGCCTGTCGCGGCGCCTGACCGAACTCGAGGCGGCGCTCGGCGTGCGCCTGCTGCAGCGCTCGACACGCAAGCTCGCGCTGACCGAGGCGGGGGAGCTGTTCTACCAGCATTGCCAGGCGATGCTCGCCGAAGCCCAGGCCGCGATGAACGCCGTGCAGCAGTTGCGCGCGTCGCCGCGCGGCTCGGTGCGCGTGAGCGTCCCCGTGACGTTGTCGCAGACGATGCTGTCGCGCATCCTCCCCGAATTTCTGCACCGCTATCCCGAGGTGAAGGTGCACATCCGTGTGACGAATCGTGTGATCGACCTGTTCGAGGATTCGATCGACGTTGCGTTGCGCGTGCGCTCGGAGCCGCCGCAGAACGCGAACATCGTCGTGCGGCCGCTGTGGCGGACCGAGCAGATGCTGGTCGGCGCGCCGAGCCTGCTGAACCAGAATGCGCCGCCGCTCGTGCCGGACGATCTGGCGCACTTCGAGACGCTCGATACGCCGAGCGTCGACGGGCGGCACGTGTTCAGCCTGATCGCGCCGGACGGCACGCGTCATTTGCACGAGCACGACCCGCGGCTCGTGACGGCCGACCTGATGACGATCCGCGAGGCCGTGCTCGACGGCCTCGGCATCGCGGCGCTGCCCGAGATGATGTACGGCAATGCGTTGCGTGCGGGGCAGTTGTCGCCGGTGATGCCGGGCTGGACGCTGCCGGTGCCGCAACTCTATGCAGTGTTCGTGTCGCGGCAGGGCATGCCGCCCGCCGTGCGCGCGTTCGTCGACTATCTGGTCGAGAAGCTCGACCATGGCGAATACAAGCAGCCGGGGTGCCCCGAGCGCGCGAAACAGGACGCGGCGGCGGCCGATGCTTCGGCCACCTGAATGCAAGATGCGCGTCGTGGCAAATTTGTTTTGTCATTGAAGCGCCGCCGGCAATCGCAAGTTTCAATCGCCGGGACCTTGAATGCATACGCGGGCAGGCCTATATTGAAATCCCATTTCGCGAAGGAAGTTCTGAGCGGAATCAGGTGGCCGCATATATTGCGAGCCAGATAGGGCAGAACGCGCAGTCCGTGCAGACCACGGTAGTCGCATTTGCGTTGCTCGAGGCGCAACCGATACCGCCGAAGAGCCCGCCGCCCGAAGGCGCCCGCGTGCGCATGAAAAAAGGCCTTCATCTGGCGATGAAGGCCTTTTACTTTGTGCGCGGCCGGCGAGGTCCTGCCACCCAGGCCACCGTCGCGTAGCGAATGCGCGTGCGTTACTTCGCCTTCGCAGTCGGCTCCGTCACGAAGCCGAGCTTCGTCAGGCCGCCGGCCTGCGCATCGGACATCACTTCGGCCACACGCTCATACGCAACCTTGCGGTCGGCGCGCAGGTGCAACTCCGGTTGCGGCTGATGCTGTGCCGCTTCCGCGATGTGCGCCTGCAACTGCTCGCGCGTGACCGTCTGGTCGTTCCACAGGATCGTGCCATTGCCCTGGATCGCGACGTCGACGGTCTGCGGCTTTTCGTCGACGGGCTGGCTGCTCGCGTGCGGCAGGTCGATCTTCACCGCGTGCTGCATCGCCGGAATCGTCACGAGGAAAATGATCAGGAGTACGAGCATGACGTCGACGAGCGGCGTCATGTTGATCTCGCTCATCACGCCATCGTCGTCGTCATCGCTGAAGCCGGTGTTCATTGCCATGGTTCACCTCGTCTCAGCTGGCGCGCGAAGCAAGGCGCAGGCCGTCGCGGGGCGACGACGACGCGAGGCGCGCACCCGTCACGAAGTATGCGTGCAGGCCGTGCGCGAAGCGGCGCAGCTTGCTGACGACGCCCTTGTTCGCACGGGTCAGTGCGTTGTAGCCGAGCACTGCGGGAATCGCGACGAACAGGCCGAAGGCCGTCATGATCAGCGACTCGCCCACCGGGCCCGCGACCTGGTCGATCGACGTCTGGCCGGTTGCACCGATTGCGAGCAGTGCGTGGTAGATGCCCCAGACCGTGCCGAACAGGCCGACGAACGGCGCCGTGCTGCCGATCGACGCGAGAATCGCGAGACCGGCCTGCATGCGCGAAATGCCCTCGTCCATCGTGTCCTTCAGGCAGCGCGTGACCCAGTCCGACACGTCCATGCGGTCGTGCAGATGCGGTTGCGTCTGATGGTGGTGATCGGCGGCTTCCTTGCCCGACAGCGCGAGCGCGAGGAACGGGTTGTCGCTCGGCGTCGATGCGGCGAGGCCGAGCTTCTTGATGCCGTCGTTGAAATCGTCCGAATGCCAGAATGCCTGCTCGGCATTCTTCGTGAGACGGTTCAGGCGAACCACGTTCCAGCCCTTGACGATGATCACGATCCACGACAGGACCGACATCACGAGCAGCGTGATCGCGATGGCGCGCGTGACGAAATCACCTTGCGCCCAGACGTGCGCGATACCGTAGCTTTGCATTTTTGTTTCCTTTGAATCTTTCGAATGAGGCGGGTTAATCGTCGAGCGTGAAGTTGAAGGGCAGCGTATGGGCGGCGCGGATCGCTTGCCCGTTTTCGAGGTACGGCGGGCAGGTGCTGGCGCGTGTCGCATCCAGCGCAGCCTCGTCGAGGCGCGGGTAGCCGCTGCTCTTTTGCAACTCGACACTTTCGATCTTGCCCGTCAAGCCGATGACGAAGTGAACATAGGCCGTGCCCGTTTCGCCGCGGCGACGCGACATCGACGGATAGGTGGGCTTCACGAAACTGCACTTGAGCGCCGATACGTTCTTCGGCGCGCTGACTTGCATCGTCTCACGGGCCGGGCCGGGCGTGACCGCCGGCGCAGCGGGGGCGGCGGCGGGTGCGGTGGGCGCGGGTGTCGGATCGGCTGCCGGGGCGGGCGTCGGAGACGGTGATTGTGCGACCGGCTGGGGCGTCGGCTTGACGGCTTTCTGCACCGGTTTCGGTTCGACCTTCGGCTTGACGCGCGGCGTGGGCTTCGGTGGCGCGGGTTGCGCAACCGATTCGACCGCGACCGGCTGAGCGGCCGGCGCAGGCGGGATGAGTTGCGCCGTGATCGACTGGACTTCGACCGTCTTCGGCGGCGGCGCGTTGCGATGGAGCCACGCGGCCGTCAGCATGATCGCATGTGCGGCAAGCACACCGACCGCGACGGTGATGACCCGGGGATTCATACGTGAGGCAGCCGGCAAGACGCCGGCAGGAGCGGATTGCGAAGCCTGCATGTTAGCTTGAAAGAACGACGTCGCACCCGGGGCGCGGCGGGTGAATCGGTATTACTTGCGGAAGATCAGCAGCGAGATGCACACGGTGGTCACAAATCCGATCAGCAATTCCATGACAGGCTCCTTGGCAGGTAAGCCGCTGGCTCGCGCGAAAGATGGCTTGCTGACGGAAGGACATCAAATGCGGCTTCAGCCGCACGGGTAGGCTCGGCGCCGCTCAGGCGGCCTTGCGGTCGTAGAACGTGACCGGGATCGGATGAGCATGATGCTCGACACCGCACCGGCTCGCGCAAACGCCTTGCTCGGCCATGAGGTCGCGTACGGACTCCTCGCACTTGCCGCAGCACGTGGCCACGCCGAGCTCGAACTGGAGTTCATCGAAAGAGTTCACGCCCTCGGCGAGGGACGCGCGAATCTTGCGATCGGAAACAGACTTGCACACGCAGACGATCATGATGAGTTGCGATAGCTAACGGTAATGCGAATTATTATCATTAAATTTGCGGACGTTGACAAGCCTGGGTTCGGCTTTTTTTAAGGTCATCGGACCCTTGAAACGGGAGGCGGAGCGGGAGAGGGCGAACCGGCGGCGTGCCGGCCCGCGTCAGACGGTCGCGCAGGCGCGCGCGTTCGGCGAGGAAATGGTGACGGATTCGACCGGCACGTCGAGGCCGAGCAGCGACGATGCGAGTGCGCGCAGTTGCAGGCCGTCGCTCGTCGAGCAGAAGCGTGGCGGCGCGGCACGCGTGCCGGCCGGCGCGCGCAGGCCGCGTTCGTCGAGCACCCGCGTGAGCTGCCGGGCGATGGCATCGCTCGTATCGACGATCGTCAGCCGGTCGCCGACAAGATCACGGATCGTTTCCGTGAAGAACGGGTAGTGCGTGCAGCCGAGCACCAGCGTATCGGCGCCGTCGTCGAGCATCGGCTGCAGGTAACGCTCGAGCAACGCGCGCAACGCGGGCGAGTTCGTGTCGCCGCGTTCGATCGCTTCGACGAGCCCGTGGCCGGGCTGGCAGATGAAGCGACGGCCGGCGCCGTAGCGGTCGAGCAGCGCCTGGAAGCGCGGGCTGTTCAGCGTCGATTGCGTGGCGAGCACGCCCGCGACACCGGTCGCGGACAGCGCGGCGGCCGGCTTGATGCCCGGCTCGACACCCACGAGCGGTATCGACAGGCGCTCGCGGATGGCTGCGATCGCTCGCGCCGTCGCGGTGTTGCACGCGATCACGAGCGCTTTCGCGCCTTCGCGGGCCAGCCACTCGCCGATGGCAAGCGTGCGCTCCGTAATGAATGCCTCGTCGCGCGGACCATACGGTGCGTGGTGCGAATCGGCGACATAGACGAACGACTCGCCGGGCAGGTGCGCGCGCGCGGCACGCAGCACCGACAGGCCGCCGAGCCCCGAATCGAAGATGCCGACGGGGGCGGCGGGGCGGACCCCGGAAGCGGCTGGCTGGTTCGTCGTCGTCATGCGGAAGGCGAGGTGGCGATCGTGGCGGGTGTGGCGATTACTCGGGCGAACCCATCATCGTCTGCTGGTAGTTCTGCAGGCCGACCTTGCCGATCAGGTCGATCTGCGTTTCCAGCCAGTCGATGTGCTCTTCGGTGTCGTCGAGGATCTTTTCGAAGATCTCGCGCGACACGTAGTCACGCACCGATTCACAGTAAGCGATCGCTTCCTTGCACGTGGACTGCGAGACCTGCTCGAGCTTCAGGTCGCACTTCAGGATCTCTTCGGTTTCCTCGCCGACCAGCAGCTTGTGCAGGTCCTGCAGGTTCGGCAGGCCGTCAAGCATGAACACACGCTCGATCAGCCAGTCGGCATGCTTCATTTCGCCGATCGATTCGTCGTATTCGTGCTTGCCGAGCTTCTCGAGGCCCCAGTGCTTGTACATGCGCGCATGCAGGAAGTACTGGTTGATCGCCGTGAGTTCGTTCTTCAGTTGGGCGTTCAGGTATTCAATGACTTTCTTGTCGCCTTGCATGGCTGTTCCTTGTTCAGTGGGGCTTCAGAAACCGAACGATAATCGCTCGAACGAGAAAAGCCAAGCCTCGAAGCCTTGTCGGGCCTGCCTTTTGCGGGTAATGAGAATCGGCCCGGGATAACGGGCCGCGCGCAATAACGAGAATGAGAAGTAAAAAGGCCGGACATCCGTCCGGCCTTTCGTGCGAGCGCGCTTAAGCGGTTGCGACCGGGATCTTGCCGATCTTCGCCTGCCACTCCTTCGGGCCGGTCTGGTGCACCGACGTGCCCGATGAATCGACGGCGACCGTCACCGGCATGTCCTGCACGTCGAATTCGTAGATCGCTTCCATGCCGAGGTCTTCGAATGCGAGCACCTTCGCGCCGCGGATCGCCTTCGACACGAGGTAAGCCGCACCGCCGACCGCCATCAGGTACGCCGCCTTGTGCTTCTTGATCGCGTCGATCGCGACCGGGCCGCGCTCGGCCTTGCCGATCATCGAGATCAGACCCGTCTGGGCGAGCATCGTCTCGGTGAACTTGTCCATCCGCGTGGCCGTCGTCGGGCCTGCCGGGCCGACCACTTCGTCACGCACCGGATCGACCGGGCCGACGTAGTAGATCACGCGGTTCGTGAAGTCGACCGGCAGCTTCTCGCCCTTCGCGAGCATGTCGGCGATGCGCTTGTGCGCGGCGTCGCGGCCCGTGAGCATCTTGCCCGACAGCAGCAGCGTCTGGCCCGGCGTCCAGCTCGCGACTTCTTCCGGGGTCAGCGTGTTCAGGTCGACTCGCTTGCTGGTTTCCGTGTTGGGTTCCCACTGGACCTTCGGCCAGGCGTCGAGCGACGGCGCCTCGAGCTTCGCGGGGCCCGAGCCGTCGAGCACGAAGTGCGCGTGGCGCGTGGCCGCGCAGTTCGGGATCAGTGCGACCGGCTTCGACGCCGCGTGCGTCGGCGCGGCCATGATCTTCACGTCGAGCACGGTCGCGAGGCCGCCGAGGCCCTGCGCGCCGATGCCGAGCGCGTTGACCTTCTCGTGCAGTTCGACGCGCAGTTCCTCGACCCAGTCCTTCGGGCCGCGCGCGATGATTTCCTGGATGTCGATCGGCTCCATCAGCGATTCCTTCGCCATCAGCATCGCCTTTTCGGCAGTGCCGCCGATGCCGATCCCGAGCATGCCCGGCGGGCACCAGCCCGCGCCCATCGTCGGGACCGTCTTCAGCACCCAGTCGACGATCGAGTCGGACGGGTTCAGCATCACGAACTTCGACTTGTTCTCCGAGCCGCCGCCCTTTGCCGCGACCTGCACGTCGACCTTGTCGCCCGGCACGATCTCGTAGTGGATCACGGCCGGCGTGTTGTCCTTCGTGTTCTTGCGGGCGCCTTCCGGCGGATTGACGATCGATGCGCGCAGCACGTTGTCCGGGTGCGTGTAACCGCGGCGCACGCCTTCGTTGATCATGTCGGTGAGACCCATCGTCGCGCCGTCCCAGCGCACGTCCATGCCGACCTTCACGAAGATCGTGACGATGCCGGTGTCCTGGCAGATCGGGCGACGGCCTTCCGCGCACATGCGGCTGTTCGTGAGGATCTGCGCGATCGCATCCTTCGCGGCCGGGCTCTCTTCCAGCTCGTACGCGCGGCCGAGGGCCTGGATGTAGTCGAGCGGATGGTAGTAGCTGATGTACTGCAGCGAATCCGCGATGCTCTGGATCAGGTCTTCCTGTTTGATGACGGTCATGGCTGAGACTCTGTGAGGACTGTGGGGAATACGTTTATGCGTTGGCGGCGGCTTCGACCGATTTGCGGGGCTCGTTCGCTGCAGGCGCGTGCGCGTCGCGGGCGTGCGGCTCGTGGAAATGGGCCGGGTGCGTATGGGTCGTCAGGCGGTCGACCCACGCCATCACGAGCGCCGACACGAGGAACGACACGTGGATGATCACCTGCCACATGATCGCGTGCGTCGTGTGCTGGTCGGGGTTGATGAAGGTCTTCAGCAGGTGGATCGACGAAATGCTGATCAGCGCCATCGACAGCTTGACCTTCAGCACGCCCGCGTTCACATGGTCGAGCCACTCGGGCTCGTCGGGGTGGCCCTCGATGCCGAGGCGCGACACGAACGTCTCGTAGCCGCCGACGATCACCATGATCAGCAGATTCGAGATCATCACGACGTCGATCAGGCCGAGCACCGCGAGCATCACGCTGATCTCGTCAAGGCTCGTCGCATGCGACAGCAGGTGCCAGACTTCCTTCAGGAACAGGAACACATAGACGGCCTGCGCGACGATCAGGCCCAGATAAAGCGGAACCTGGAGCCAGCGGCTCATGAAGATCAGCGCGGGCAGCGGGCGCAGGGGACGACGGATGGAGCCGGGCGAATGCGGGGCAGACATGGTGGAGGGTCGGGCGCTGGGCGCAGGTATCGGGGGTAATCTTGAAAAGGCGCGCTATTGTAACGCGTCGGCCGGTGCGACTGCAGCGTCGCGCCGGGGCTGCAGGGGACGGATCAGGACGCGGCGGCCGGCACGCGCTTCACGCGCAGGCTCGCGAGCACGATCCCGCTGACGACGCACGCGAGCGCGATGCCGTGCGCGAGCGTCGGACGTTCGCCGAGGAACGCGATGCCGTATGCGGCGGCCGCGACCGGCAGCACCGCGCTGAATACGCCGGCGAGGCTGCCCGGCACGTGCCGGATCCCTTTCATCCACAGCCAGAACGAGAAGATGCTGGCCGACAGCCCGTACCAGACCACGAGCGCCCACGTACCGGCCGGCACGCTCGCGTAATCGAAATGCCACAATGCCGTTGCGCCGAGCGGCAGCATCAGGCACAGGCCGAACAGGTGCGTATACGCGCAGATGTCGATCGGCGCGAGCGTCTGCGTGAGCCGGCGCGACAGGATCACGTAGATCGATTCGCAGCACACGGCGCCAAGGATGAGCAGGTTGCCGGTCAGCGAGCCGGCCGAGGCGCCCCCGGCGCCGTGCGCGGACGCGCTGCCTGCGCTGCCGTTGGCGAGGTTGATCGTCACGACGCCGGCGATCGCGAGCGCGATCGACACGAGCGCACGGCCGTTCGGTTTTTCACGCAGGATCAGCCACGCGAACAGCGCGACGATGGCCGGGATGGTGCTCGTGATCACGCCGGCCGCGACCGCGCTCGTGCGTTGCACGCCGTTGAGCATCAGCAGCGTAAACATGAAGGTGCCGAAGAATGCCTGCAGGAACAGGTTCAGCCATTCCGCGCGCCGGACCGCACGCATCTTCACCGGGCTGAACAGCGGCCAGAGCACGGCGATCGCGATCACGAAGCGCAGCGTGGCGAGGATGGCGACCGGGACGAAGACGACGATGGATTTGCCGATACCGACGTTGCTGCCGACAAACAGCATCGACAGGATGAGGAAGAGGGCGTAGCGATTCAAGCTGGAATCCGGGAGGCGAGTTCAGTTAGGATTGTAGGGTCGCGGTCGTAACAGCGTAAAGCAGACTGCAAGGCGCCGCCGCGCGGCGTGCGAAACGGCGATGTCGCGTAAGTGACGGGTAAGTTCGAGCGCTTATCGTGGATAGGGCCGGGCCGTACGTCCATCGTCTTGTGACGTGGTGCGGCGCAGCATCGCGCGCAGCCTTCGGGCGCGCGCGGGTGAGTGGGAGACAGCGGCGCGCAAGCGCCGGCCAAGACGCGGCGCGCACGATCGCGCCGCCATGCAGAGGATTCATGTTCACCAAGGGGTAGTCGATGTCTGCGATTGAATCGGTTCTTCACGAAACCCGCCAGTTTGCGCCGCCCGAGGCGCTCGAGAAGGCGGCGACCATTTCCGGCATGCCGGCCTACCAGGCGCTTGCCGCCGAGGCCGAGCAGGATTACGAGGGCTTCTGGGCGCG
>NZ_QTQD01000058.1:0-18666 GCF_003858025.1 Burkholderia sp. Bp9004
CCCGCCGCCTCCGCGCCCGCGCGCGGGGCTCGTGCCCGCGGGCGGGGGGCGCGCACCGGCCCCGCGCCGCGCGCGGCGCGTGTTGTCTCGCCCCCGCCCCCCCGCGCCGCTTTGCATCAGTGCGTGATCGACAGGAACAGGTAGGCTGCGAACAGCGACAAATGCACGACACCGTGCAGCACCGTCGTGCGTCCCTGGCTGAGCGTCAGCGTGCTGACCAGCAGCGTCAGGGACAGCAGCACGGTTTCCATCGCGCCGATGCCGAGCGTGAGCGGCTGGCCGACCCAGATGAACACGGCCGCGACGGTCGGAATCGTCAGCCCGATGCTCGCGAGTGCCGAGCCGAGCGCGAGGTTCATGCTGGTCTGCAGGCGATTCGCGCGCGCGGCGGTGACGGCTGCGAGCCCTTCGGGCAGCAGCACGAGCGCGGCGATCACGATGCCGACCGCCGCTTCCGGCGCGCCGAGCTTCATCACCGCATGCTCGACGGCCGGCGACAGCAGCTTGGCGAGCAGCACGACCGCGACGAGGCTCGCGAACAGCAGCACGAGGCTGGTCAGCGCGGTGCGGCCGCTCGGCGGCGCCGCGTGCACCGATTCGTTCGCGCTGTCGTGCTCGGTGAGGAAGTAGTCGCGGTGGCGCACGGTCTGCACGAACACGAATGCGCCGTACAGCACGAGCGACGACACGCCGGCGAACGCCAGCTGCGATTTCGAAAAGAACGGGCCCGGCGCGGCGTTCAGATAGTTCGGCATCACGAGCGACAGCACCGACAGCGACGCGAGCACCGCGAGCGCCTTGCTCGCGCCGCGCCCCTGGAAATCCTGTTCGCCGTGCTTCCACGCACCGACCAGCAGGCAGAGGCCGACGATGCCGTTGCAGATGATCATGACGGCGGCGAACACGGTGTCGCGCGCGAGGCCCGATTTCTCGGGGCCTGCGCCGAGCATCACCGACACGATCAGCGCGACTTCGATGACGGTCACGGCGACCGCGAGCACGAGCGTGCCGAACGGCTCGCCGACGCGGTGCGCGACGACTTCGGCATGGTGGACGGCGGCGAACACGGCGCCGGCGAGCGCGGCGGCGAACACGGCGATGACGAGGCCTTCGGCCGGCACGACGCGCGACAGCGCGAGTACCAGCCATGCGGCAAGCGGGGCCCAGAGGGTCCAGCGCGGGAGCTGGTTGGACGAGAGCGGCATGGACGGTTTCCTATGCGAGTGACGGCGCGCGACGCGCCGTCACGGGTTGACGAAGCCCGGCCGGATGATCCGCCGAACGAGGATGATGAAGCCGATGCGCGGCAGCACGGAACTGCGCTGCCACGGGTTCGCCGCCGGAAGGCGGCGAGGGGCGCGGGCGGGCGGAGGCCCGTCGCTGGATGAAACGGTTCGATGCGACCGAGTGCCGGAGGCGGGCACTCGCACGTGACGACAGGCATGCCGGGCGGTATTGAACCGACCCCGAAAGGGCGCGGACGATGGACGGCAACGGCGTGACACGCGGTTTCCCCCTGAAATCCGGCGAATTGTCGAATTTTATCAGGCGTTCGGGGGGCACTATCTCATATTCGAACGCTTTCATTGACCTTTCGATTTGCAAAAAGTGCCCCGACCGTTCGATTTTTTGAGTTTTACAGTTTCCGTAACGGTCTCTTGCACGACAAATTCGGGCTCGCCCTGACATAAATCTACCGACCGGTCGGTTTATAATCGCTCGCACCTCCACTTCATGACGGATCGCAAGCGATGGCTGTTTCTTCTGCACATTCGGTGAATTCGGGCGCGCTGGCGCCGTCGGCGGTCGTCGGCGTGATCGGCGCGGGCGCGATGGGTGCGGGCATCGCGCAGGTTGCCGCGGCGGCCGGCCATGCGGTGCTGCTGTACGACCTGAACGAAGCCGCGTGCGACAAGGCGCTTGCCGGCATCCGCGCGCAATTCGCGCGGCTCGCGGAGAAGGGCCGTCTCGAGCCGGCGCAAGCGGAGGCGGCCGGCAGCCGCATTCGCGCAGTGCGCGCGCTGGCCGAGTTCGCCGGCGCGGCGCTGATCGTCGAGGCGGCGGCCGAGCGGCTCGACGTGAAGCGCGAGATATTCGCGACGCTCGAACGCCATGTCGACGATCGCTGCGTGCTGGCGACCAACACGTCGTCGATCTCGATCACGTCGATCGCGGCCGGGCTGCGAGCGCCGCAACGCGTGGCCGGCCTGCATTTCTTCAATCCGGCGCCGCTGATGGCGCTCGTCGAGGTGGTCAGCGGGCTCGCGACCGCGCCGGAAGTCGCGCAGGCGCTGTACGACACCGCCGCCGCGTGGGGCAAGCGGCCGGTACTGGCGAAGTCGACGCCGGGCTTCATCGTGAACCGCGTCGCGCGGCCGTATTACGCGGAGGCGCTGCGCGTGCTGAACGAGCAGGGCGGCACGCCGGCGTCGATCGATGCGGTGATGCGCGAAGCCGGCGGCTTCCGGATGGGGCCGTTCGAGCTGATGGACCTGATCGGCCACGACGTGAACTTCGCGGTGACCGAGTCCGTATTTCGCGCGTACTTCAATGACCCGCGCTACACGCCGTCGCTGATCCAGCAGGAACTCGTGAACGCGGGCTTCCTCGGGCGCAAGTCGGGGCGCGGCTTCTATTCATATGCCGACGGTGCGACACCGCCCGCGCCCGAGCTGGAAGCGCCGCGCGATGCGCCGGCCGACGTCGCGCTGTTCGCGCAGGACGGCCCGGCCGCCGCGCTGCATGCACGCTTCGCTGAACGCATCGCGGGCGCGCGGCAGAGCGGCGCGCATGCCGACGAACTGCTGGCCGTGGCCGGCCGCGCGTCGATCGCGCTGACCGACGGCCGCACCGCGACCGCGCGTGCCGCGCAAACCGGCGTGGCCGATCTCGTGCTCGTCGATCTTGCCCGCGATTACGCGCAGGCCGGGCTCGTCGCGCTGACGCGCGCGCTCCAGTGCAGCGATGCGGCCTATGCGGACGCGGTCGGCCTGTTCCAGCAGGCGGGTTTTCGCGTCGTCGGCGTCGCGGACGTGCCGGGCATGGTCGCGATGCGCACCGTCGCGATGCTCGCGAACGAGGCGGCCGACACGGTGAACCAGGGCGTGTGCTCGCCCGCCGATCTCGATCTCGCGATGGAGAAGGGCGTGAACTACCCGTGCGGCCCGCTCGCGTGGGCCGATGCAATCGGCATCGGCCGCGTGCATCGCGTGCTGTCGAATCTCGCGGCGAGCTACGGCGAGGACCGCTATCGCGTGTCGCCGCGCATCGCCATGCTGCAAGCGGCCGGCCGCACGTTCCGGTCGTAGCCGCCGGCCCCGTTACCCCGAACACGATAACGACATCACTCCATTGGAGGAGCACCCCGATGACTCACCCGACGCATCCCGCCGCCGCCCTCGAGCCGATCGAGACCGCCAGCCGCGACGAACTGCAGGCGCTGCAGCTCGAGCGCCTCAAGTGGTCGCTGCGCCACGCGTACGACAACGTCCCGCACTATCGCCGCACGTTCGATGCGGCGGGCGTGCATCCGGACGACCTGAAGTCGCTCGCCGATCTCGCGAAATTCCCGTTTTCGACCAAGAACGATTTGCGCGACAACTATCCGTTCGGGCTGTTCGCGGTGCCGCGCGAGCAGGTCGTGCGCGTGCACGCGTCGAGCGGCACGACGGGCAAACCGACGGTGGTCGGCTACACCGCGCGCGACATCGATACCTGGGCGAACGTCACCGCGCGCTCGATCCGCGCGGCCGGTGGCCGCCCGGGGGACACGCTGCACAACGCGTTCGGCTACGGGCTCTTCACGGGCGGTCTCGGGATTCACTACGGCGCGGAACGGCTCGGCTGCATGGTCGTGCCGATGTCGGGCGGCCAGACCGAGAAGCAGGTGCAGCTGATCCGCGATTTCGAGCCGAAGATCATTCTCGTCACGCCGTCGTACATGCTGAATCTGATCGACGAGATGGTGCGGCAGGGGATGGACCCGGCCGAATCGTCGCTGAAGATCGGCATCTTCGGCGCCGAGCCGTGGACGCAGGCGCTGCGCGAGGAAGTGGAGACGCGCGTCGGCATCGACGCGCTGGACATCTACGGGCTGTCGGAAGTGATGGGCCCGGGCGTCGCATGCGAATGCGTGGAGACGAAGGACGGCCCGGTGATCTGGGAAGACCATTTCTATCCGGAGATCATCGATCCCGTCACCGGCGAAGTGCTGCCGGACGGCAGCCAGGGCGAGCTCGTGTTCACGTCGCTGACGAAGGAAGCGATGCCGGTGATCCGCTACCGCACGCGCGACCTCACCGCGCTGCTGCCGCCGACCGCGCGCACGATGCGCCGTCTCGCGAAGATCACCGGCCGCTCCGACGACATGCTGATCGTGCGCGGCGTGAACGTGTTCCCGAGCCAGATCGAGGAGATCGTCGTCGCGCTGCCGCAGCTGTCGGGCCAGTTCCAGATCACGCTGTCGCGCGACGGTCACATGGACCGGCTCGACCTCGCGGTCGAACTGCGCTCCGAAGCGGCCGCGTCGGTCACCGAAAGCGATCGCGCGGCGCTCGCGCGCGAGCTGCAGCACCGGATCAAGACGATGGTCGGTGTGTCGTCCGGCGTGACGGTGCTGGCGGCCGGCGGCATTCCCGCGAGCGCGACCGGCAAGGCCCGGCGCGTGATCGACCGCCGCCAGGCCGCGTAATTCGGATGTTTGCCGTTCTACCTGAGGAAACCTGTTCGATGGATGGATTGAAGACCCTGGCTGTCGCCGTCGATGCGCGCGGCATCGCGACCGTCGCGCTGCAGCGCGGTGACGTGCTCAACGCGTTCGACGAGACGATGATCGCCG
Organism: Burkholderia sp. Bp9004; assembly: GCF_003858025.1. Taxonomy (NCBI): domain Bacteria; kingdom Pseudomonadati; phylum Pseudomonadota; class Betaproteobacteria; order Burkholderiales; family Burkholderiaceae; genus Burkholderia; species Burkholderia sp. Bp9004. The sequence continues at coordinate 4,838 of NZ_QTQD01000058.1, forward strand.
AGCTGACCGACGCGTTCACGACGCTCGGCGGGCGCGACGACGTGCGCGCGATCGTGCTGCGCTCGGACGGCCGCGCGTTCTGCGCGGGTGCCGACCTGCAGTGGATGCAGCGCGCGAGCGCGAACGACGCGGCCGCGAACCTGCGCGACGCCGAGCGGTTCGCCGCGATGATGCGGGCGATCCGGCAGTGCCCGAAGCCGACGGTCGCGCGCGTGCAGGGCCACGCGTTCGGCGGCGGCGTCGGCCTGTGCGCGGCCTGCGACATCGTGATCGCGAGCGATCAGGCGCGCTTCTCGGTCAGCGAGGCACGTTTCGGGATCCTGCCGTCGGTGATCGGCCCGTATCTGGTCGAGGCGGTCGGCCAGCGCCAGGCGCGCCGGCTCGCGCTGACCGCGACGCAGCTCGCGGCCGCCGAAGCCGTCGCGATCGGGCTGATCCACCAGGCCGTGCCGCCTGACGCACTCGACGCGGCGCTGGACAAGACGCTCGTCGAGCTGAGCCGCAATGGCCCGACCGCACTGATGGAGATCAAGCGCTTTTTCGACGCGATCGGCGAGTATCCGCCGTCGGACGAACGCGCGGCGTTCACCGCGCAGACGATCTCGCGCGTGCGGGCGACGCCGGAAGCGAAGGAGGGCTTCGCCGCGTTCTTCGCGAAGCGGCCGCCGGCGTGGGAGCCGGTCGCCGAATAAGGGCGGGGCGCGGCCCGTCGGGCCCGCGGCGCGATTTGCGTCGCGGGCGCGGGCGCTTGCTCTACAATGCGTGACCCCCGGTGCGCCGCCGGCCCAGCCCTGACCGCTTCTTCGCTTCCGATGATCGTCAATCGCCTTATCTCCGAGATCCTGTTCGGCTTCACCGGCTTGATCGGCATCATCAATCCGATCGGCATCGCGTTCCTGTTTCTCGAGCGCACCGAGGCGCTGACCGAGCACGAGCGGAACCTGCTCGCGAAGAAGGTGGCGTTCAACGCGTTCATCGTGTTGCTGGTCGCATTCTTCGCCGGCACGCCGGTGCTGCATTTCTTCGGGATTTCGATGGAAGCGCTGCGGATCGGCGGCGGCTTCGCGGTCGCCGTCGCGGGGTGGCAGATGCTGAACGAGCCTGACGGCCCGGCGGGCGGCGGCGATACGCCGATCAAGCCGATCAATGCGAATGCGATCATGACCCGCGCGTTTTTTCCGCTGACCGTGCCGCTGACGGTCGGCCCCGGCTCGATCGCCACGGCGATCGCGCTGAACGCGAATCGCACGCACAAGCTGTCGGAGTTCATGCTGTCGAGCATCGTGTCGATCGCGGTTTCCGCGCTCGTCGCGGTCGTCATCTGGCTGACCTACAGCCGTGCCGCGCTACTCTCCCGCTATCTCGGCACCGAAGGCACCAAGGTTGCGAAGCGCGTGTCGGCGTTCCTGCTGTTGTGCATCGGCGTGCAGATCATGCTGACCGGCTTCTCAGAATTCCTGCAGCCGCTCGCCGACCAGATCAAGTAACTTCGTTCGTCATTCGACGCGCAACCCGGGCCCGAGCGACGTGTCCGGGCTGCCGGGGGGGCGTTCGTCCGTCCGGCCTTGGCCGGCAGCGCGCGTGCGCACCGATACGCGTTTGCGCGCCGCGGGATACCATGCGACGTCCGGCGGATGCATGCCCCGGCGTTCGCGCCCGGCGCGGCGAACCGGGGTGCGCATCCGGCCGTCACCCCACTTCAATGACGAGGCGCGCGATGGAATACGTGAAATTCGGGTCGACCGGGATGGACGTGTCGAAGCTGGTGCTGGGCTGCATGACGTTCGGCGAGCCGTCACGCGGCACGCATCCGTGGACGCTGCCGGAAGCGGAAAGCCGCCCGATCATCCAGCGCGCGATCGAGGCCGGCATCAACTTCTTCGATACCGCGAACATGTATTCGGACGGCACGTCGGAAGAGATCGTCGGCCGCGCGCTGCGCGACTTCGCGAAGCGCGACGACGTCGTGATCGCGACCAAGGTGTTCTACCGGATGCGGCCGGGGCCGAACGGCGCGGGGTTGTCGCGCAAGGCGATCATGACCGACATCGACCAGAGCCTGAAGCGGCTCGGCACCGACTACGTCGACCTGTACCAGATCCACCGCTGGGATTACGGCACGCCGATCGAGGAGACGCTCGAGGCGCTGCACGACGTCGTGAAGGCCGGCAAGGCGCGCTACATCGGCGCGTCGTCGATGTTCGCGTGGCAGTTCGCGAAGGCGCTGTACACGTCGAAGCAGAATGGTTGGACCCGCTTCGTCAGCATGCAGAACCACCTGAACCTGCTGTATCGCGAGGAGGAGCGGGAAATGCTGCCGCTGTGCGAGGCCGAAGGCGTCGCGGTGATTCCGTGGAGCCCGCTCGCGCGCGGCCGGCTGACGCGCAACTGGGACGAGTCGTCCGGCCGGCAGCAGAGCGACGACGTCGGCCAACGGCTCTACGATGCGACGGCCGATGCCGATCGCGCGGTCGTCGAGGCCGTTGCCGCGATCGCCGCCGCGCGCAACGTGCCGCGTGCGCAGGTCGCGCTCGCATGGGTCGCGCACAAGCGCGGCGTTACCGCACCGATCGTCGGCATCTCGAAGCCGCATCATCTGGACGATGCGCTCGGGGCCCTGCAACTGAAGCTGACGGATGACGAAATCGCGGCGCTTGAAGGCCCTTACGTGCCGCACGCGGTGGCTGGCTTCAACTGATCAACCGCGCGAAACCGGCGGGCTGCCGCTGCCGCCCCGTCGCGCACGGCGTTCAGCGCGCGGCGGCGAGCATCGGGTAGGTGAACAGCCCGAAGTGGATCGCGTTCAGCCCCGCATGCGCGAGCGCGGACGCGAGCAGCCCGCCGCGCCGCCAGGCGAGACCGTAGCCGAAGCCGGCCACCGTGCCGAGCACGATCCAGGGCCAGCCGCCGGCCGCGTGCGCGGCGCCGAACAGCACCGCGCCGATCGCAAGCGCGGCCCATGGCCCCCATCCGAACCGTCCGAGCACGCGCGTGAGTCCACCCTGCACGTAGCCGCGGAACAGCGCTTCCTCGGCGAGCGTGACGAGCAGCACGTTGTTGACGAGCCACATCCAGCCCGACGCCGGCCATTTCGGCGCCCAGCCGACCATCCCGAAGGCGAGCGCGCCGGCCAGGCAGGCCGCCGCCGTCGCGACGGCCGCCACGGCACCGGTGCGCAACGCGCGCGCCGGCGGGACGTCCGGCGCGGTCCACGGCAGCGCCCACAGCAGCCACAGGCCGACGAGCGGCTTGTCGAAATTCAGGTACATCGTGAACGGCACGGCATCCGGCGTGAAACGCATCGGCTCGATCACGCGCGGATTGTGGAAGCCGGGGATCAGGTGCAGGGTCAACGCGATCGCGAGCGCGGCAAACACGACGTGCGCGCCGATCCGCACCGCGAACGGACGGCCCGGCGCGACGCCCCAGGCGGCGGCCACGAGCAGCGCGATCGGCGCGAGCACGATCGGCTCGAGCTTGCCGAACGCCAGCGCAGCGGCATAGCCGAGCGCGGCAAGGGCGATGCTCAGGACGTGCAGCGGGCGCTGCCACGCGAATGCAGCGGCCGCGAACAGCGCGAGCCAGATCGTGGCACACGGGAGAAGCGAGAGAGACATGGGGCGATGCAGGGTCGGACGAAACGCCGCGCATCATACCCTAGCGGCCGTGACATGCCGCGGGGCGGGCAGTCAGCGGCCGGCGATTTCGGTGACGCCGTCGCGGCCAGGGATGTCGACGCGGTTGCGCTCGCGCATTCGCCGCCGGTACCAGAAGGTCCACAGCAGCAGCGTGCCGAACACCGTGTAGCCCATGATCGGCGACACGACGAGCACGCGCTCGACGGGCCATGTGACGACCATCCACAGGCGCAGCAGCATCTCGAGCGTCATGCACGCGCCCCACACGAAGGTCATCAGCCGCAGCATCTGGCGCAGCCCAGGCTGCTCGGCCCAGACCGCCTCGAAACGCGCGGCGCCGCCGGCCATCTCGCGGGCCACCGTCGCGCGCGCGAGATAGAAGATCAGCGGACGATCGCGGAACAACGACAGCAGGAACACGACGCCGATCGTGCCGGACGCGAGCGATTCGCGCATCAGCAACGTGCGCGCGCTGCCCCCGAGCGCCATGCCGGCGATCGACAGCGCGATGCCGAGCAGCACGACGGCAGCCACCGCATCGATGCGGCGCGAGCGGATGAATTCGACGACGGACCAGACGATGGGCGGAATCGCCGACGCATACAGCGCACCGGTTTCGCCGAAATACGGATGCGCCACCCGGTATGCGACCCAGGGCAGCAGCAGGTTGACGACGAGTTCGAGGATCAGGCCGGCTCGTGGTTTCACGGAAGCGGGTGCGCGGGCGGCGCGCGGGGCGGTGATGTCGCTTCGAGTATATCGAAGTCCGACCCCGCGCGCCCGCGCCCGGTGCCGTTGTGCGCGCACCGAGAACGGGCGGGACCATGTACCGGCCGGGCGGGCGTCGCGGCGGCGACAGGGTTGCCCCGGCACCGTTCGGCGTCGCGTCCGTCCGGCACGCGGCGGTCATCGGCCGGTCCGAGGTTCGTCAGGCGGTCGCGGGCTGGACGATGATCTTCACGTTCCGATCCTTGTGGTTGACCAGTTCCTCGAAGCCATGCGTGACGATGTCGCCGAGGTTGATGCGTCCGGTGATCAGCGGACGCACGTCGATGCGGCCGTCCGCGATGAAGCGGATCACGTCCGCGAATTCGCCGTTGTACGCGAGCGAGCCGATCACTTCCTTCTCGGTCGACACGATGTCGAAGAAGTTGAACGACGTCGGCTCCTCGAAGATGCCGACCATCACCGACTTGCCGGCCTTGCGGATCACGTCGATCGCAACCTGTGCGGTGGCCGTGTGCCCGATGCACTCGAACGACACGTCGGCACCGTAGCCGCCCGTCAGCGCCTTGACTTCCGCGATCGCGTCGGACGCCTTCGGGTCGATCACGACCGTCGCGCCGACTTCCAGCGCCTTCTGCTTGCGCGCGGCCGACATTTCCAGCGCGATCACGCGTCCGGCGCCCGCGGCCTTCGCGCACATGATCGTGCACAGGCCGATCGTGCCGGCGCCGACCACGACGACGGTCTGGCCGACGATGTTGCCGGCCTTCTTCACCGCATGCAGCCCGACCGCGAGCGGCTCGATCAGCGCGCCGGCCTCGGTCGGGAAGTCGTCGGGCAGCTTGTACAGCAGTTCGGCCGGCACGTTGACGAATTCGGCGAACGCGCCGTTGTTCATCAGCCCGGTGAACGCGAGGTTCTCGCAGATGTTGTACAGCCCGTGCCGGCAATACCAGCAGGTGCCGCAATGCTGGCACGCGTCGGCCGTCACGCGCTCGCCGACCGCGAAGCCCGTCACGCCGGCGCCGAGCGCCGCGATTTCTCCGCTGAATTCGTGGCCGAGGATGCACTGTCCCTTCAGGCCCGTCAGCGGATGCGGCGCGTCGACGGGGATGAACACGGGCCCGGCGACGTACTCGTGCAGGTCGGAGCCGCAGATCCCGCACCAGTGCACGCGGATCTGGACCCAGCCGGCCGGCGGATGCGCCGGAACGGGAACCTCCTCGACGCGGATGTCGTTGCGGCCGTGCCAGACGGCGGCCTTCATGCTGGGAGCGGTGTTCGGTGCCGGTGTACTCACGTTGCTGTCTCCGTCAGGTTGTCGTCGGACGCGCGGCAAGGGGCCGATGCATCCGTCGCGCGATTGCGCGAGCGACCGACATGCAGGAACGGGGCCAGCCTGAACGGGCGGTCGGGTGGTGACGGAGCCGGAGGGGCAGAGTGCGGTGCAGCAACTGGCCTTGCGCGGGTATCAGAGCCTGCAGAGCGAATCGTGCGTGAAATTTGCTGCGCTTGCGACGGGCTGGGGCGGGTGAGACCCCGGGACATTCGTCTCAGCTGATTGAGACGAAACGTGAGACGCGTGGCTGGGTGGCTGCGCCTCCACCACCGTCGTGCCAGCCCATTGTGCCGATCGGTGAAACGCATCGTTGCGCGCACACCCCCTTTACTTGAAGTCAAGTTCAATTTGTATCATCTGCGGCAATGTCCGATCGCATGCGTGCGCGGCGGTGGCACCGGAGGCGGCGCATGACCGAATCGGCCGGGGCTGCTGCGCGAAGGGCCGAGCGCGGCGCGGCTCGTTTCAATCTTCACTGAAGGTCGTCCAGCATGCCAAACTTCATCGAAAGCCTGATCTGCGGGTACGTCTCGTACCACATGCTGGTAGCCGACGAGCGGGACGCGATGCCGCTGCCGGCAGAGGTCGGGATGGCCCCGCCGTCGGAGCGCGCCGGTCGTGCGTCATCCCCGGAGCCTGTCGCACCTGGCGTTTCACCGTTGCGGCCGCAACTGTTCGTGTCGGTTCTGGAAGCTGGCGCCGACGGCTTGCTGGTGCGCTGGAGCGAAAGCGGGCGCTGCCATTACGGCGAGCAACGCTGGCGCTTGCGCGTCGCGTTGCAGGCGGGCCGCTGCGCGATCTCGGGGCAGGCGATCGAGCCGGGTGAACCGGTGTACCGGCCCGTGCGGCGGCCGGTGCCCGTCAACGGCGACGAGATGATCCACCCCGCGTCGGTGCCGCCTGCGGCCGGCGCCGCGTGTCACGTTGCACCAGCACGCGGCGAGGGGACGGATCCGGTCGACGCCCTGCGTTGAGCGCGACCGGTTGCACCCGCGCGTTACTTGAGATCTTTCCGGTACTGAATGAACCCCGCGTTGGTCGCGAGCTTGTCGTACAGCGCGCGCGCGGTCGTATTGGTTTCGTGCGTGAGCCAGTACACGCGGCTCGCGCCGGCTTCGCGAGCCCGCTCGTACACGGCCTCGATCAGCGCACCGCCCGCGCCTTGTCCGCGTGCGTCGGCCGCCGTGAACAGGTCCTGCAGATAGCAGTACGGCCCTTCGGTCCAGCATGAGCGGTGATAGATCGCGTGCACGATGCCGACCAACGTGCCCGACGTATCGAAGGCGCCGAGCGCGAACATCGGTTCGGCGGGATCCATCAGGCGCGCCCACGTCGTCGCGAACACGGCGTCGCTCAGCGCGGTCTCGTAGAACCGCTGGTAATCCTGCCACAGCGGGCGCCACGCGGCTTCGTCGGCGGCGACGAGCGGTCGGACCGTGACGCGCGTCGCGTCGTTCTCACGGCTGGCTGCGTCGCGCGCCCGCGCCCGCGCGTGGCGGATCGTAACGAGCGACTCGCGTTGCGTACCGCTGGCGTCGAAGTTTTCCGGCGCGAGCCACGCTTCGAACGCGGCGCGCACGTCCGGCCATTCGCCGTCGATGATCGAGAACCATGCCGTGTCGCGATTGCGGCCCTTGTAGATGATCGCCTGCCGGAACGTACCCTCGTAACGGAAGCCGAGCCGCGCGGCCGCCTTGCGCGACGGCTCGTTGAGCGCGTCGCACTTCCATTCGTAGCGGCGGTAGCCGAGCGTGTCGAACGCGTACTTCATCAGCAGGTACTGCGCTTCCGTCGAAATCGGCGTGCGCTTGAGCCGCGGCGAGAACGTGACGGAGCCGACCTCGATTACGCCGTTGGCCGGGTCGATGCGCATCAGCGCGAGCGTGCCGACCGCGCGGTTCGTCGCGCGGTCGATCACCGTGTAGTGCAGCGGATCGGCGCTCGCCGCCGCGCCGCGCGCGTAGTCGCGGTAGCTCGACTCGTCGGCGTACGGCCCGTGCGCGAGATAGGTCCAGTCGCCGCCGTCGGGCGCCTGCGCATATGCGGCGTACAGGTCGGCGGCATGGCGGTCGGCGTCGAGCGGTTCGAGGCGGCAGTAGCGGCCCTCGAGCACGATGCGCTCCGGGCGCGCACGCGCGGACCAGTCGGGAACGGGGTGGCCGATGGGCTGCTGGAAGTCGTTGGTGAGCGTGGACAAGGTCGATCTCGCTTCGGTTGGCGGCCGGCGACATGCCGGCATGCAGACGATCGTAGTCCCGGCGAGGTACCATGAGAAGCGCCAGACGATGGCAAATTTATGGTGCCACGAAGGCGCGACGATGGCGCCATGCACCGAGACTTCCACGCCGCGATATTCCGATGACGACTGCCATTCCTTCCGGTGCCGCGCCACTGCTGCCGCTCGACGCGCCGCTCGCGCGCACGGCCGGCGCGCCTTCCTTGCAGCGGCAGTTGCTGCGCCGCGTGCGCGATGCGATTCTCGGCGGCGCGATGCCGGCCGGCACGCGGCTGCCCGGCACGCGTGCGCTGGCCGAGACGCTCGGCGTGTCGCGCAACACGACGGCCGCGGTCTACGAGCAGCTCGTCGCCGAAGGCTTCCTGCAATCCGATCGTCGCGGCACGCGCGTGGTCGGCCTGTCGCGGCCGGCCGCGCCGCGTCGGCGGGCCGCACCGCCGGCCGTCGCGCAGCGGCTCGGCCGGATCCGTCCGAGCCTGATCGGCACCGGCGAATCGGACGGCTTCCGGCCGGGCGTGCCTGCGCTGTCGCATTTCCCGGTCGATGCGTGGCGGCACGCGATCGACCGTGCATTGCGCCGCGCCGGCCGCGACCTGCTCGCGTACGGCGACCCGCTCGGCGAGCGCGCACTGCGCGAGTCGATCGCGCGCCATCTGGCCGTGACGCGCGGCGTGCGCTGCGATCCCGAGCAGATCGTGATCACCGAGGGCGCGCAGGGTGCGATCGCGTTGTGCGCGCAACTGCTGACGAACCCGGGCGACACGGTCTGGGTCGAGGAGCCCGGCTATCGCGGCGCGCGCACCGCGATGCAGGCGGCCGATCTCGATGTCGTGCCGATGCCGGTGGACGCGGAGGGGCTGCGAGCGGAAGACGCGAACTGGCGCGAGCGGCCACCCCGGCTCGTCTACACCACGCCGTCGAACCAGTTCCCGACCGGCGCGGTGCTGTCGATCTCGCGCCGGCTTGCACTGATCGACGCCGCACGCCGGCATCGCGCGTGGATCATCGAGGACGATTACGACAGTGAGTTTCGGCATACCGGCGAGCCGATCGGCGCGCTGCACGGGCTCGCGGCCGACTCGCCGGTCGTCTACCTCGGCTCGTTCAGCAAGACGATGTTTCCGGCGTTGCGGATCGGCTTTCTCGTGCTGCCCGACGCGCTGCTGGCCGCGGTGCGGCCGGCGTTGCCGGAGATGCTGCGCGGCGGGACGCGCCACGTGCAGCTCGCGCTCGCCGATTTCATCGAGACGGGCGAGTACGGGCGGCATCTCGGGCGGATGCGCCGGCTGTACCGCGACCGGCGGCGCTTGCTGCTCGCCGCGCTGGACGACGCGTTCGCCGTGCCGCATCAGGTCGAGGGCGGGCCGTGCGGGCTGCATCTGGCGCTGCGGCTGCCGGCACGCTATCGCGACCGCGCGATCGTCGAGGCGGCGCGCGTGCACGGGATCGGGCCGTTTCCGCTGTCGGGTTTTTCGATCCATGCGACGTCGGCGGCCAACGGGCTCGTGCTCGGGTTCGGCAATACGTCGGCCGATGCGTTCGCGCCGATGCTGCGGACGTTGTCGACGATCGCGTATCGGGTCGCGGGCGATTGAGTCGCGTCGCTGCGCATTGCCGGGAGGCGAAGCGGGCGAATCGGAACTTACCGCACGCGTTCCTCGCGCATGATCCGGCGGGCAGCCGCCAGGCCGAGCACGAGCAGCACCGCGACATACGCGGCGACCGCAGACCACGCACCGTGTTGCCAGAACGTGCCGCCGACCGAGCCCAGCACGCTCGACCCGAGGTAATAGGCCAGCAGGTAGAGCGACGCGGCATGCCCCTTCGCGGAACCTGCAAGGTGGCCAACCCAGCCGCTCGCGACCGCATGTGCGACGAAGAAGCCGATCGTGATCAGCACGATCCCGACGATGATCGCGACGAGCGAATGCGACAGCGTCAGCGCGAGGCCGGCCGCGAACACGAGAATGCCGCTGATGAGGACGGGTGCGCGCCCGAGACGATCAGCGAGTGCACCGGCGCTCGATGAAGACACCATCCCGAACAGGTAGGCGCCGAAGATCAGCCCGCATGCGGTCGCGCTCAGGTTGAACGGCGCGGCCGTCAGCCGGAACCCGGCGTAGTTGTATACGGTCACGAACGCGCCCATCATGAGGAAGCCGACCGCGAATACGAACGGCAGCCGCGCATGATGCAACTGCGCGCTCCACAGCCGCAGATGGTGACGCACCGTCAGGTCGGTTCGCTTCACGAAGCGTCGCGACTGCGGCAGCAGCATCACGAACGCGACCGACGCGATGAGGTCGATGATCCCGATCGTCAGCATCGCGGTGCGCCAGGAGAAATACTCCTCGAGCGCGCTCATCCCGATTCGCCCGATCATGCCGCCGAACGCGGTGCCGCCGACATAAAGACCCATCGACAGGCCCAGCCCGTCGGCGGCGATTTCCTCGGCCAGATAGGCCATCGCCACTGCCGGAACGCCGCCGAGCGCGAAACCTTCGAGCGCGCGCCAGATCAGCAGCAGGTTCCAGTTCGGCGCGATCGCCGAGAGCACGTTGAACAGTGCCGCGAGCGTCATCGACGCAAACATCAGCCCGCGTCGGCCGAAGCGTTCGGACAGCGCGCCGGCGCACAGGATGGAGACCGCCAGCATCCCCGTCGACAGCGACAGGGATAGCGAGCTCGACGCCGCGCCCAGGTTGAACTCGCGCGCGAACGCAGGCAGCAGCGGCTGCACGCAGTACAACAGCGAGAAGGTGGAAAAGCCGGCCAGGAAGAGTGCCAGTGCGATGCGCTTGTAGGCCGCCGAGCGGGGCGACACGCCGGCGGGCAGCGCATCCGGCGCGGCGCTCGGGGCGTGCGTCGCGGCGGACGAAATCGCGGGATTCGACATGGTATGGACCCGATTGGCTGCGGAATAGCCGAATTCTTGCGCACGGTCATATATATGTCCAATATATGAAATGAACCGTAGCAATACCTTTTGCGAATGGCTGGATCGCCATTTCCGTCGACCGAGATCACATGGAACTTCGACATCTCCGATACTTCCTGGCCGTGGCGGCCACGTTGAACTTCACCAAGGCCGCGGAGGCGCTCGGCATGGGGCAGCCGCCGCTGAGCCAGCAGATCAAGGCGCTCGAGAACGAACTCGGCGTGGAGCTGTTCAGGCGGACCGCACGCGGTGCCGAGCTGACCGTTGCGGGAGAGGTGTTCGCGGAAGAGGCACGGCGCGTGCTCGACGACGCGGAGCGCGCGGCGCGGGCGGCAAAACGGGCCGCGCGTGGGGAAATCGGGCAACTGCGGGTCGGATTCACGGGGACGGCGGCCTTCAATTCGAAAGTGGCCGACCTGATTCGCCGCTTCCGCGAAGCGTTTCCGGATACGGACCTGACGTTGCAGGAGGCGACCTCCGGCGTGTTGCTCGAGGCGCTGGAAGCCGGGCGGCTCGATGTCGCGATCGTGCGTCCGGAGCGTCGTATCGCGGACACGTTGCGGGCAGCGGACTGGGACGAGGAGCCGATGTTCGTCGCGATGCCGGTCGCGCATCGCCTCGCGCAGCGGCGTCGCATCGATCTGGCGGAACTGGCCGACGAGGCGTTCGTGCAGGTGCCGCGCGAAGCGGGCAGTGCGCTGTTCGACGACATCGTCGCGGCGTGCAATGCCGCCGGCTTCCAGCCGCGCATGGCGCAGCCCGCGCCGCAAATCGCGTCGGCGGTGACGCTCGTCGCGGCTGGGCTCGGCGTGTCGATCGTGCCGAAGGCGATCACGCAGGTGCGGGTCGCCGGCGTCGTGTATCGGCAGGTCGCGGGCAACGGGCTGCGCGCGAGGCTCGCGATTGCGTCGCGACGCGACGATCCGTCGGCGGTGGTGCGCAACTTTCTGCTGCTGGCCTGGTAGCGCGGGACGCACGTCATCGTGCGCATCGCCGCGGTATCGGGTGGATATTCTGATTGACGAACCGTGAACTTTGCCCGGAACGAACGCTGTCGCGGCTCCGCCGTCGCGTGACGACCCGGCATGCGGGTTTCGATTCGTATGTTCCGGATGCTGCTTGGACTATAAATGGAGGGGTGTACCGGTACTTGTCGGGCGCCCGCGCGTGGGGCGGCGCCGCGACTGCCGGGGGAGGTGCACCGTGGTTTGCCAGACGCTTGCTCGCGCCGTGCTTCGCACCGCGTTGATCGGGGGCGTATTCGCCTCGTTGCTGTCGCCATCGCCAGCTGTTGCCGGAACCGTTGCACCGCCCGCCACACCGCCTGTCATGAAGAACCGGCTCGCCGCATCGCCTCACTCGATGCCGGTCGACTTCCCGGCGATCGTCGACCGTTACGGCCCGGCGGTCGTCACCATCATGACCGCCGCGCCCGACCAGCAGGCCGGTGGCCCGTCCTTCGCGATTCTCGATTCTGACGATCCGCTTGCCGCGTTCTTCCGCCGCGGCGGTCCGCCGGCGTCCGCACAAGGTCCACTGGCGCCGGGGCCCGATACGTCGCCGCGCACGCTGTCGGGCAGCGGCTCGGGCTTCATCGTCAGCGCCGACGGGCTGATCCTCACGTCTGCGCATGTCGTCGACGATGCGACCGATGTCACGGTGCGACTGGCCGATCGTCGCGACCTGAAGGCGACGGTGCTGGCCGTCGATCCGCAGAGCGACGTCGCCGTGCTGCGCGTCGACGCGACGAAGCTGCCGGTCGTGCGCATCGGCGATTCGTCGAGGGTGCGCGCCGGCGAACCGGTGATGACGATGGGTGCGCCGGACGGCTCTGGCAACACGGTCACGGCCGGCATCATCAGCGCGACGTCGCATGCGCTGCCGGACGGCAGCGGGTTTCCGTTCTTCCAGACCGACATCGCGGTGAATCCCGACAACTCGGGCGGCCCCGTGTTCAACCGCGCGGGCGACGTGATCGGTATCGCGGTGCAGGTCTATACGGGCGCCGACCGGTACGCGAGCACGACGTTCGCGATCCCGATCGCGCTCGCCGTGAAGGTGCGTGCGCAGGTGCAGGCACAGAGCCGCGCCAATGCGCAGGCGCAGCGCGCGTCGTCCGGCAACGCGCTCGGCGTCGACGTACAGGACGTCGGCGTCGGGCTGGCAGCTGCGTTCGGCCTGCCGCGTCCGGCGGGCGCGCTCGTCAACGGCGTCGATCCCGGCTCGCCGGCCGCCGCGGCGGGCGTGAGGCCCGGCGACGTGATCGTCAAGTTCGGCGACAAGCCGATTGGCCAGTCGGCCGAACTGAACGACCTGGCCGCCGCATTGCCGCCAGGTGCAAAGGCGCCGGTGCGGCTGATCCGCAACCGCGCGCCGATGATGCTGACGGTCACCGGCGCGGCGACCGGCGACGCGATCGACAACGCGGGTGCGACGGGCAGCGCGGGCACGGTTGGCGCGGGCGGTGCCGCCGGCGTGGCGATGGCGGCCGCGCGGCCGGCTGACAGCGGCGATCGGCTTGGACTGACGATGCATCCGCTGAGCGACGCCGAACGGCGTTCGACCGGGCTCGCGGTCGGGATGATGGTGGATGCGGTGCGCGGGCCGGCCGCGAACGCGGGCATCCGTCCGGGCGACGTCGTGCTCGAGCTCAACGACACGCTGCTCGAAACGCCGGACGACGTGCAGTCGCTCGAAGCGAAAGGCGGTGTGATCGCGGTGCTGATCCAGCGCGAGAATGCGCGGAAGTTCGTGTCGGTGCGTGCGCGGTAGGGTGTTGACGGGAGGGTGGGAAGAGCGTCGGTGTGCGGCCAGAGGCGTCACTCACGAAGGCGTTTGACCGGATGTTTGTAAGGCGGCTACACCTCCGCCATCGGCCGTTCGCGGCTTGCGCGTAGCGACGTGCCTGGTCCATTCATTGACGCTGCCCAGACGGAAATCCATGGGCATTCG
>NZ_QTQD01000059.1:0-18024 GCF_003858025.1 Burkholderia sp. Bp9004
GCGATCGGGCCGTCAAGTCCCGTCCTGCTCGTTATGCTGTCCGGTTCCTCAGAAAGAATCTTAACTGAACGGCATTACCGCCTAGGCGGGGCTTGTCGCATGCGGACGGCGCAACGCCGTCCGGCGCGGGGCTTACAGGCAGGCGCTGATGTCGCCGGCGGCAGCCGCGTCGCCGCGCACGCCGACCCACGTCTTCGCGTCCGGCTTCGACGACGGGCGAACCATCGCGGCCACGCCGTTCGGCGGTTGCTGGCCCGGTGCGTAGACATCGGTCGCGAGGCCGTTCGCGAGCACGTTCTGCGAGATCACCTGCTGTTGCGACTTGTCGGCCCAGGTCTTGGCGATGCACGCCGAGACGTCCGGGGCGGCCTTCTGGCTTTGTCCCACGTTCTGCACGGCCGGATCGGCCGCGTGAGCAGAAATTGCCACGGTCAATGCGATGAGCGGTAAGTATTTCACGTTCACGTTTTATCTCCCTCGAGTCGTGATTGATTGAGTGGGATGCGCAGCAGAACTGCGTGCCTGTGAGATTGCATCGGACAAATGCGGTTCCGGCGATTCCGAAACAAGTTGTTAACGCGCTTGCCAAACGGCACTCCGGATGCAATGCGTTCTGTCGCGCGGCGGCATGCGTCGTGCGCGGTCCGTGTGGAGACGCGACAACGACGTCATGCGTCGTGAGGTCGGCTCGCTGCCCTGAGGTGTGGCGGATTGACGGCCGCGGCGTGCTGCATGTGTCTGCATGTCGCGCCGCGACGCTTCTTTATTGGATGACGATGTGGAACGGCTGAATGATGGCCCCGTCGCATGAGTACCATGATGACAAACTTTCGTCCGATCGATTGTCAACGAAGTTTAAACGCCGGACGCGGCGGCGCGCGCGGTGCGTATCAGCCGGCCTTGCGCATACCTGCGTCGCGCAGGTTGACGGGTACGACCGGACGGAAGCGTTCGCGCTTCTGTTCGTCGTCGAAGTGCTGGAGCGCGGGCTTGATCAAGTCGCTGCGCGACACGATGCCGATGATCCGCAGCGATTGCGGATCGTCGACGACCGGCAGGCGTTCAAGGCCGAGCATCGCGAGCCGCGATGCGACCACGCGGCACGTTTCGTGCGCCTGCGCGACGGCCGGCACATGCTCGGCGAACGCGTTCGCGACCACGCCGCCGGGACCGGCCTGCGCGCGCTGCGCGTCGAGCGTCGCGCGATCGACGACGCCGAGCAGGCGCCCGTTCTGCACGACCGGGTATGCACGGTGCGTCTGCTTCACGCCGAAGTACTGCGACTCGACCGCGTCGAGCGTCATGGCCCCGTTGATCGCGACGAGCGCGTCGGCCGAGGTCATCACTTCGGCCACGTCATGGCGTTCGAGCGGATCGACGCCGTATTCGCGATAGATGTGATACCCGCGGCGCGCGATCTTTTCCGTCATGATCGAACGCTTCATCACGACGGTCGCGAAGCCGTGCGCGACGAGCGTCGCGGCGAGTAGCGGCAGCAGTGCGTTCGCGTCGTGCGTGAGGCCGAACGCGAACACGATCGCGGTCAGCGGCGCGCCGAGCGTCGCGCCGAGCGTCGCGGCCATGCAGACGAGCGGCCAGAGCGCCGGATCGCCGCCGGGCAGCACCGGCGACAGCACGGTGCCGAGGCCGGCGCCGAGCATCAGCAGCGGGGCCAGCACGCCTCCCGACGTGCCGGAGCCGAGCGCGATCACCCACATCACGGCCTTCACGATCAGCAGCGCGAGCGCGATTTTCAGCGCGATGTGCTGGTGCAGCAGGTCGCCGATCACGTCGTAGCCGACGCCGAGCGCGCGCGGCTCGAGCCAGCCGCCGACGCCGATCACGATCGCGCCGAGCGCCGGCCACCACATCCAGTGCACAGGCAGCTTCGCGAAGGCGTCCTCGACGCGGTACAGCGCGGCCGACAGGCCGCATGCGAGCATGCCCGACAGCAGGCCCGCGACGATGCACGACAGCAGCGCGACGGGCGTCGGCGATGCGGTGGCCAGCGGAAACAGCGGGCCGACACCGAAGAACACGGCGCGGGCGAAACCGGCCACCGCGCACGCGAGCGCGACCGGCAGGAAACTGCGCGGACGCCATTCGAACAGCAGCAGTTCGACCGCGAGCAGCACGGCGGCGACCGGCGTGCCGAACACGGCGGTCATGCCGGCGGCCGCGCCCGCGACGAGCAGCGTCTTGCGTTCGGCCGCGGTCACGTGCACGCATTGCGCGATCAGCGAGCCGAGCGCGCCGCCCGTCATGATGATCGGGCCCTCGGCACCGAACGGGCCGCCGCTTCCGATCACGACGCCGGACGACAGCGGCTTGAGGATCGCAACCTTCGGCGACATGCGGCTCTTGCCGAACAGGATCGCCTCGATCGCTTCGGGAATGCCGTGGCCGCGGATCTTCTCCGAACCGAAACGCGCCATCAACCCGACGATCAGCCCGCCGATCACCGGCACGACGATCACCCACGCGCCGAGCGTGTTGTGGGCGGGCGAGCGGTCGGCGAACGAGAACTGCTGGAAGAAGAACAGGTTCGTGAACAGGTGGATCAGGTTCAACAGCACGAACGCCGCCAGCGTGCTGAGCACGCCGATCCCGGCGGCCAGCAATGCTATTCTGGGCAGGCGTTCGTTGGTCGAGAAATCGCGTTTGTGTGGTGCGTTCATCGGAGCAGGGAAAGGTTGGTCAAGCCTGGGTCAATAATCGATCTGCGGAACCTGGAACGTGCCCTTGAGCGATTTCAGTTCCGTGCGGTGCATGGCCGCGAGGCGGGCGAGCAGCGTTTCGCCGGCTTCCTCGAGGTGGACCTCGACCTGCCGGCGGTCCGCTTCGCTCGTCTTGCGCTTCACGAGCCCGAGCGCCTCGCAGCGCGTCACTAGCGCGACGACGCCGTGATGCTGCGCCTGCAGGCGTTCGGCGAGTTCGCCGATGGTGGCCCATTCGCGATGCGGGTAGCCCTTGATGTGCAGCAGCAGCAGGTATTGCAGCGGCGTCACGCCTTCGCTTTGCGCGGCGCGTTCGGAGAAGCGCTCGAAGCGGCGCATCTGGTAGCGGAACTCGGACAGTTGCTGGAAATCGGCTTTGGTCAGCGAGCGTCGGGTATCGGTCATTGCGGTCGGTCGGGCAGGAGTTTCGGCAACGCGAAATATATCACAATATGATATAAATGGACGATTTTCAGCGGAATGGAGCACATTTCGTTGTTCGTCGGCGTTACGCGGCCTCGAGCATCCGCGTCTGCTGGTACAGGCCCGTGACGAGATCCGTCTGCGTAATGATGCCGACGAGCCGTCGCGATGCGTCGACGACCGGGATGTGGTGGTGGCCCGAATGTGTAAACAGCGGCACCAGCGCGGTGATCGGCATGGTCTGCGGCACGGACGCGACGTCGCGGGTCATCACTGTCGCGACGCTGGGCGGCTGGCCGCCGAACGACTGCGGCAGCCGCGCGGCCAGCTGCTGCCACAGCGGAGCGGGGCGGTGCAGCTGGCGCGTGAGGTCGGCGCGCGTGACGATGCCGATCAGGCGATCGTCGCCGTCCACGACGGGCAGTGCCTTCACGCGATGGCGGTCGAGCAGCGTCAGCGCCGCCGTCACCGACGTCGACGGGGCGACTTCGATCGCGTTCTTCGTCATCAGGTCGGCGCACGTGAGCTGGCTGAACGTGCGCGCATACGCTTGCATCTCGGTTTCGCGCAGCAGCATCTCGAGGTCGTCCGGATCGACGTCGAGCCATTCGCCGCGGCGCTTCAGCACGGCGTCGAGATCGGCGCGCGTGAAGCCGCCGCGTGCCGGCGCGGCGTTGGCGCCTTGCGGCTTCGCGTCGGGACGCACGCCGCCGTGCGGATAGCGGTGGCCTGTCAGCGCGTGGTACACGAGCGCGGCCGACAGCAGGATCGCCGATTGCAGCGCGATCGGCTCGACCACGAAGCCGAAGCCGAGCGAGTGGATCGCGGGGCCGCCGAGCACGGCCGTCAGCGCGACCGCGCCCGACGGCGGGTGCACGCAGCGCAGGACGAACATGCCGCCGATCGCGAGGGCGACCGCAACCGCGGCGGCCGTGATCGGATCGGCGATCGACTGCGCGCATGCGACGCCGACGGTCGCCGCCACCAGGTTGCCGCCGATGATCGACCACGGCTGCGCGAGCGGACTCGCGGGCACCGCGAACAGCAGCACCGCCGACGCGCCCATCGGCGCGACGAGCAGCGGCACGAGGCCCGGCACGCCGGGCAGCAGCCGCATCGTGACGCCGACCGTCGCGATGCCGACGAGCGCGCCCGTGCACGAGCGCATGCGCTCGCGCCAGCCGAGCGTCATCGGATGGGGAATGAAGCTGTGCAGCCATTGGCGGAACGTGCGGCGCGACGGGGAGGAGCCTGACGACATGGACGATAAGCGGTAAAAATGACGACGCGGATGACGCAGCGCAAGGAAGGCGCAGATTATATCGCGTTGTGATATAAATTGTCGCGCTGCATCAAGACGTTGCAGGCGCGCGACGCGTCCGTCTTGCAAAAACCTTTCATCAGATGAAAGCTTGGCGACGCTGCAACCGCGCAAATTTGTCTGCGGCGGCGTACAATTCGGGCCACCGAATCCCCCGATATGCCACAACCACGCACGCGATGCCCGCTCTCCCGCCCGTTCCCCGGCATGGCGATCGCTTGCGCATCGTTCGCGCGCACGCTCCGATTCCCGTCTGACGCGAGCGCCGCCGACGTTTTCCCACCGACACTCCCCAAGCCAATTCAATGGACATGCTCGAAAACATGCGCCTGTTCGTGCGCGTCGTCGAAGCCGGCAGTTTCACCGCGGTCGCCAAAGAAATCGATGCGACCACAGCGCAGGTGTCGCGCGCGGTGTCGAATCTCGAAGCTCACGTACAGACGCGGCTGCTGCATCGCACGACGCGCCATCTCGGCCTCACCGAAAGCGGCGAACGCTACTTCGAGCGTGCGAAATCGATCCTCGCCGAATTCGACTACGCGAACGCCGAGGCGCGCAACGCGCTGCTGCGGCCGAGCGGCAAGATGCGCATCCATGCGATGACGGGGCTCGGGCAGAGTCATGTCGTATCGTCGATCGTGCGCTACCAGGAAGACAACCCGGACGTTTCGATCGAGCTGACGCTCGCGCAGCGGATGCCGAACCTCGTCGAGGAAGGCTACGACGTGTCGATCGTGACCGCGTCGCAGCTGCCCGATTCCGGCTACGTCGCGCAGACTTGCGGAACGAGTTGCAGCGTGCTGGTCGCATCGCGCGAATACCTGGCGCGGCATGGCACGCCGACGACGCCCGATGATCTGCCGAACCACGTGTGCCTGCGCCTCGATACGCCCGCATCGCCGGCCAGCGAGTGGCGGCTCGAGCGCGGCGACGGCGAGGATACGGTGTACGAGCTGCAGCCAGCACCGTTCCAGGTCAACGTACCGGATGCGCTGTGCGTCGCGGTGCGGGCCGGGCGCGGCATCGCGTGCGTCGCGCTGTACACCGTGCTCGACGACATCCGCGAAGGGCGGCTGATTCGCGTGCTGCCCGATTACCGGCTGCAGACGGTCAGCGTGTATGCCGTCTATGCGACACGCCGCTATCTCGACGCGAAGATCCGCACCTTCCTCGACCATCTGCGTACGACGCTCACGCCGGCGCTGGAGAACGATCTGCGCGAACTCGACCGGCTCGCCGTCGAGCCGGCGCCGGGCAGCCGCCAGCGCGCGTGATGCTGCCGCCGTTCGCTCGCCCGGCGGCGCCGGGCGTCATGCGTGCGGCGTGACCCGAATCCGTTCGAAGCGGCCGGCGAGCCACGCGTAGGCGGCGATGCCGATCAGCCCGTGTGCTGCGACGAACCACAGCGCGCCCGCGAACGAGCCCGTGTGCGCGACGAAATAGCCGATCGCGAGCGGCGTGACGATCCCCGCGATGTTGCCGAGGCCGTTGAACACGCCACCGCTCAGGCCGACCATGCCTTCCGGCGCGGTATCGGCAAGCACGGCCCAGCCGACCGCCGCGAGGCCCTTGCCGAAGAACGCGATCGTCATCAGCGCGATCACGACGGTGTTCGACGACGCGCCGTTCGCAAGCACGAGCAGCGTCGCCATCGCCATCCCCACGACGAACGGCGTCTTGCGTGCGCGCGACGGATGCACGCCGCGCCGGATCAGCCAGTCCGACAGCACGCCGCCGAGCACACCGCCGGTGAAGCCGCAGAGCGCCGGCAGCGCGGCGACCCAGCCGGCCTCCATGATCGTCATTCCGCGGCCCTTGATCAGGTAGATCGGGAACCACGTGATGAAGAAATAGGTGAGCGCCGTGATGGCGTACTGGCCGACATAGATCGCCCACAGGTTCCGGTGGCGGAACAGCTGCGATGCGTCGCGCCACGATACGCGCTGCCGGTGCCGGACGCGGTTCGCCTCGAGATCGACGAGCGCGCCGCGTTGGCGCAGGTCGTCGCGCTCGGCGTCGCTCACGCGCGGATGGCTGTGCGGCTCGCGATACCACGCGAACCAGAGCGCCGACAGCGCGACGCCGAGCATCCCCATCCACAGGAACGCGTGTTCCCAGCCGAGCGCGTGCGTCAGCCACGCCATCGCGGGCGCGAACAGCACGACGGCCATGTACTGCGCGGAATTGAACAGTGCCGATGCGGTGCCGCGCTCGGCAGTCGGGAACCAGCACGCGACGATCCGCGAATTGGCCGGGAACGCCGGCGATTCGACCAGGCCGAGCATGAAGCGCATCGCGAACAGCGCGAACGTCGCGGCGGCCCCCTGCGCGGCAAACCAGCCGACCGTGCCCTGCAGCATCGTGAAGACCGACCACAGCAGCAGGCTCAGGCCGTACACGCGGCGCGCGCCGAAGCGGTCGAGCAGCCAGCCGCCCGGAATCTGGCCGATCGCATAGGCCCACGCGAACGCGGAAAAGACGATACCGAGCTGCACGGGCGTCAGCCCGAGGTCGTGCGCGACGCCGGTGCCGGCGATGGACATCGTCGCGCGATCCGCATAGTTGACGACGGTGACGGCGAAGATCAGCGCGAGGACCGTGTAACGGACGCGGCCGATCGTGCGCGACGCGGTGGATGAAGCGGGCGACGCGGCGACGGCGGCGCTGCCGCTGGATCGATTGGGCATGCGAGTCTCCTGGCCTTCGTCGTGCGAAGGTGATTGGTTTGGTGTCGTGGTCGGGGAAAGCAGGCGGCGCTCAGTTCGTGACGCTGGTCGGCGGGCGCTGGCCCGCGAAGCACGCGGCGAGGTTGGCGAGCACGATCCGGCCCATGGCGTCGCGTGTCTCGTGCGTGGCGCTCGCGCGGTGCGGCTGCACGACGACGCGTTCGAGTTCGAGCAGCGCGGCCGGCACGCGCGGTTCGTCCGCGAACACGTCGAGGCCCGCGCCGGCGATCGTGCCGTCCGCGAGCGCGCGCACGAGCTCGGCTTCGTCGACGAGCTTGCCGCGCGCGACATTGATCAGGAATCCTTGGTGGCCAAGCGCGGCGAGCACGTCGGCCGTCACGAGCACGTTGCCGTGATCGGCCGATGCCGCGAGCACGAGCACGTCGCTGTCGCGCGCGAGCGCGACCAGGTCGGGCACGTAGCGGTAGCCGCTGTCGCGATGTTCGCGCGGGCCGAAGTAGCTGACCGGCATCCGGAACGCCTGCGCGCGCTGCGCGATCGCGCGTCCGACGCGGCCGAGGCCGACGATGCCGAGCCGCTTGCCCGTCACCTGCGTCGCGAGCGGCTGCGCGGTCTTGCCCCAGCGGCCGGCGCGCACGATGCGCTCGCCGGCGCCGAGGTCGCGCAGCGTCATCAGGATCAGGCCCATCGCCATGTCGGCGACGTCGTCGGTCAGCACGTCGGGTGTCGTCGTCACGTGAATGCCGCGTGCGCGGGCGCGATCGAGATCGACGGCGTCGGTGCCGATGCCGTTGATCGCGACGATTTCGAGCGCGCTCAGCCGGTCCATCAACGCGGCGGACAACCCGTTCGCGCCTCCCGTGACAACGCCGCGGATGCGCGACGCGACGCGGTCGAGCAGCGCGTCCGGCTGGTCGGCAGCGTACAGGCGATGCACCGCGTAGCGGGCCGACAGTTCGGCGTCGATGGCGTCGGGAAGTGGCTGGGTGAGCAGGATGTCGATGGTCATGAAGGTCTCGGTCGTCGTACGCGGCGCGGGCCGCGCATCAGGTGCAACCGAGTATAGGAACCGTATCGATATCGGTCTAACATCAAGAGACTATTGATTGATTCACGATTTGAATGATTGAACTGAACCAGCTTCGTTGCTTCGTCGCCGTGGCCGAGGAACTCCATTTCGGCCGTGCGGCCAAGCGGCTCTTCATGACGCAGCCGCCGCTCAGCCGGCAGATCCAGTTGCTCGAACATGCGCTCGGCATCGCGCTGCTCGAACGCAGCAGCCGGCAGGTCAGGCTGACCGCGGCCGGCGAGCGCTTCCTGCGCGATGCGCGGCACATCCTCGAGTTTTCCGCGCGGGCCGAGCAGGCTGCGCAGCGCGTCGCGCACGGCGGGGCTGGCCGCATCACGCTCGGCTTCACGGCCGTCAGCGCGTACCGAATGATTCCGGCGCTGCTCGCGCATGCGGCGCACGCGCTGCCGGACGTCGACGTCGAACTGCGCGAAATGGTGTCGACCGTGCAGATCGACGCGCTCGCGTCGCGCATGCTCGATGCGGGCTTCGTGCGCCAGCGCGCGGCGCGCCATCCGCTCGAATACCGGCTCGTGCAGCGCGAGCCGATGCTCGTCGCGGTCGCGCAGGGCACGCCGCTGGCGGCGTACGAGCGGATCGGCCCGGACGAGCTGGACCGGCAGCCGTTCATCGCGTATTCGCCGAACGAGGGCAAGTACTTCCACGACATGATCTCGGGGATGTTCGCCAGCGCGGGGCGCTTGCCGAACTACCTGCATTACGTCGGGCAGACGCATACGATCCTCGGCCTGGTGCGTGCCGGGCTGGGTGCCGCGCTGGTGCCGGCTTCGGCGCGCGAGCTGCATGTCGACGGTGTGGTGTTCCGGCCGCTCGCGGGCGTCGACGTGGCGGCAGAGCTGTATCTCGCGTGGCGCGCGGACAACGACAATCCGGCGCTGCCGCTGTTCAACGCGATGGTCGGGCAGTTTCTGACGGAAGGGGCGGACGGCGTCGTCGTTTAGAAAAAGTCAGTTGTCTGACGATATCCGCCGGCACGCCTGACGCACGCCAGGAGTCCGAGAGACCGTAATGCGCCGGCTCCGCGTTGCGCTCCGGCCCGAAATTGCCACAGCAATTCCGTTTTTTCATGCCCGTCACGGGAAAACCCGCATTTCGCCCTCATCGGTCGTCGTATTACTGTATCGATACACTAAATCGATACAGTCGAGTCGGAAGACACGATTGGAAAGGAGACGGCCATGAATACCTTCACCCGGCGGCGCTTTCTGCAAACGGCGTCCGCCGCCACGCTCGCGGTCGCGGGCGGCTTGCCGGAAATCGGCCGCGCGGCGCAGACCGTGACGCTGCGCTGCTCGTCGTCGATGCCGGCCGACCAGAACGCCGCGCACTACGTGTGGTACGAGCGCCTCGCGGCGAACCTGAAGGCGAGCGTCGGCGACGCGATTCGGGTCGACTACTTTCCGAACAGCCAGCTCGGCAAGGAGAGCGACGTCGCGCAGCAGGTGAAGATCGGCGCGATCGACATGATGATCGCGGGCTCGTCGATCTGGGCCACGGTCGCGCCGGAGCTCGGCATGCTCGATCTCGGCTACCTGTTCGACAGTTATGCGCACGTCGCGAAGGTGCTCGACGGCCAGGTCGGCACCAGCCTGAACGCGCTGCTGCAAAAGCGCGCGGGCTGCTCCGTGCTGACCTGGGGCTCGCACTTCGGCGGACGCTGCGTGTTCACGAAGCAGCCGGTGACGGCGCTGCAGGGCGTGAAGGGCACGAAGCTGCGCGTGTTGCCGACGCCGGCATTCATGGACACCTTCAAGGTGATGGGCGCGGTGCCGACGCCGATTCCGTTCGGCGAGCTCTACATGGCCGTGCAGACGGGCGTCGTCGACGGGCTCGAGCACGATCCGGCCACGGTACTCGCGAGCCGCTTCGACGAGATCGTCAAGTCTTGCTGGCAATCGCACCACGTGTTCGCGGCGATGACCGTCGTGATGGGGCGGCGCGCGCTCGAGCGGATTCCGGCAAACCTGCGCCCGGCGTTCGACCGCGCGGTGGCCGACGCGACCGCGCAGCAGCGCGCGATCGCGACGCAGAAGGCCGTGCAGGCGGAGGCGGCGCTGAAGCAGCACGGGATGACGTTTCATCCGATGGCGGATGCCGAGCGCACGGCGTTGCGGCAGGCGATGCACGACCGCCTCTACATGGCATTCGCGAAGCAGTATCCGGCGACCGCGCCGCTGTTTCCGGCGATTGCCGCCGCGCGGGGTTGAGCGATGGATACCGGTTCCGTTTCGAGCGTCGCGCCGGCCGTCGACCCAGGGCGTCCCGTGCGCGCTGCCCGCGCGCTGGATGCGGCGATGCGCTGGATCGAATACGTGTCGGCCGCCGTGCTGGCCGTCGACGTGCTGGTCGTGTTCGTGTCGGTCGTCTTCCGCTATTTCCTGCACGATCCGGTCGACTGGGCCGAGGAGGTCGCGAGCGCGCTGATGATCGTGCTGGTGTTCTTCGGCGCGGCGACGGTGCTCGGCCGCAGTCAGCACGTCGGCATCGACCTGTTCCGCGGCTGGCTGCCGGCACGCTGGCAGGGCGCGCTCGTGCAGATCGGGCACTGGATCGTCGCGGCGGTGTCGCTGAACCTGCTGGCGTCGTCGTGGCAGTTGCTCGGCGACTCGTACGATCAGTTGACGACCGGCGGCCTGCCGGGATGGATCAACGTGTATCCGATGATGTTCGGCGCGCTGTTCATGAGCGTGTTCGCGCTCGCGAACGCACTGAACGCGCCGCGCCGCCGCGTGCTCGGCACGCTTGCGTGCTGCGCCGTGCTCGCAGGCGCCGTGTACGGCTGGAACGCGCTGCGGCCCGAGCACGCGATCGCGCCGGGGGCGCTGCTGATCGCCGGCTTCGTCGGCGGGCTCGTGCTGGGCGTGCCGATCGGCTTCGTGCTCGCGTTCTCGGCGCTGCTTTACTTCCTCGCCGATCCGACGCTGCCGTTGCTCGTCTACTCGCAGCAGGTGATGGCAGGTGCCGATCACTTCGTGCTGCTCGCCGTGCCGTTCTTCGTGCTGGCCGGCTTGCTGATGGAGTCGAACGGGATGTCCGCGCGGCTCGTCGAGTTGTTGCTGCGGATCTTCGGGCGCGTGCGCGGCGGGCTCGGGCTGATCGTGATCTTCGCGACGGCGTGCTTTTCCGGCGTGTCGGGTTCGAAGCTGGCCGATATCGCGGCGGTGGGCGGCGTCGTGATGCCGGCCGTGCGCCGCGCGCGGCAGGATCCCGACGAAACCGCGGCGCTGCTTGCGTGCAGCGCGGTGATGGCCGAGACGATCCCACCGTGCGTGAACATGATCATCATGGGCTTCGTCGCGAACATCTCGATCGCGGGGCTGTTCGTCGCGGGGATCGTGCCGGCGGCCGTGCTCGCCGCGTCGCTGGCGGTCGTGACCGTGATCTGCGGACGCCGGATCGACATCGACGCGGTGTTCGTCGAACGCCGCGCGTGGCTGCCGCTCGCGGGCGGCGCGCTCGTCGCGCTGATCATGGTCGCGATGATCGGCAAGGGCGTGACGTCGGGCATCGCGACGTCGACGGAAGTGTCGGCGTTCGCGGTGGTCTATGCGCTGGTGGTCGGCTGGGCGGCGTTCCGCGAACTGACCTGGCGCTCGGTCGGCCGCGTGTTCGTGCGTGCGGCGTCGATGGCGAGCGGTATCCTGTTCATCGTCGCGGCGGCGTCGAGCGTGTCGTTCGCGTTGTCGATCGAGCAGATTCCCGCGCTCGTCTCGGGCACAATGACAGCGTTTGCCCATCAGTACGGCTCGACGGCGTTCCTGTTGCTGGCGGCGCTGCTGATGATCGTGTTCGGCGCCGTGCTCGAAGGCGCGCCCGCGCTGATCATCTTCGGGCCGCTGCTCGCGCCGATCGCGCTGCAGCTCGGCATCAACCCGCTGCATTTCGGTACGGTCGTGGTGGTGGCGATGGGGCTCGGATTGTTCGCGCCGCCCGTCGGGCTCGGGCTGTTCACGACCTGCGCGATCACGGGGACCGAGGTCGCGCGCGTGGCGCGGCCGATGGTGAAATACCTGCTGGTGCTGTTGGTCGCCCTCGTGGCGCTGATCTTCGCACCGGCGTTTTCGTTGTGGCTGCCGGCCCGTTTCGGCCTGTAGCCCGTTCATTGCAAGACGACATGAGTACGATTCAGGACGTGGCCCGTCATGCGGCCGTTTCGGTCAGCACGGTTTCGAACGTGCTCAACGGCCGCACCGATCAGATGAAGCCGGAGACGCTCGAACGCGTGAAGGCGTCGATGGATGCGCTGCAGTACCGGCCGAGCACGCTGGCGCGCCAGCTCAAGACGGGACAGACGCCGCTCGTCGGGCTGCTGGTGCCGTCGATGGCGAATCCGATGTACGGCTACATTGCGCGCGAGATCGAGGCTTGCGCGCAGGAGCAGTATGGCCATCGCGTGCTGATCGGCAACACGTACCGCGACGCGGGCAAGGAGGCGTCGTTCTTCGACGACCTGTTCGCGCACGGCGTGCGGCGCGTGATCGTGATCTCGTCGCTTGCCGACGAAAGCCACCTCGAACGCGCGGCCGAACGCGGGATGACGGTCGTCAGCTACGACCGCCGCGCAACGCCCGGCGCACAATCGAAGGTCGATCACGTGACGGCCGACAACGAGGCGGCCGCGCGGCTCGCGACCGACTGCCTCGTCGCCGCGGGCCATACGCGGCTCGCATTCGCGACGGTGGCCGGCGTCACCGTGAGCCGCAGCGACAAGATTCGCGGCTTTCTCGCGGCAGCGCGCGACGCGGGCGCCGATGCGCAAGTGCTCGATGGCGGTCCGGCGAACGAATATGGCGACGCCGTGATCGTCGAAGTCGGACGTGCGCTCGGCGCCGCGCTCGCGGCCGATCCCGCGCGGCCGACCGGCATCGTCGCGGTCAACGACCTGTTCGCGCTGGGCCTGATGGCCGGGCTGCGCGACGGCGGATTGCGCGTGCCGGACGATGTGTCGGTCGTCGGGATGGATGGTCACTTCCTGTCGGCGATCTCGTGGCCGGCGCTGACCACGGTGCAGCTGCCCGTCACGGACATGGCCGCGGAGATGGTGCGGCGCGTGATGCGGCACGACGGCGACCTGTCGGAGCCCGGGCAGTGCGTGTTCCCGGACGTCACGCTCATCGAGCGCGCATCGGTCGCGCCGCCGCCGCCGCATGCGGTCGAATCGAACGGAGCCCCCGCATGACGCGCGTCTACGTGACCCATCCGTCCGGGATGCTCGATTACTACTTCGGTGCGAAGGCGCTGCGCGCGCTGCAGGCGATCGCGGACGTCACGTGCAATCCGCTCGACCGTGAGCTCGGCACGGACGAGCTGATCGCCGCCGCCCAAGGATGCGATGCGATGATCGCGTACCGGCAGACGCCGGCGCCGCGCGCGCTGTTCGCGGGGCTGCCCGCGCTTGCCGCGTTCCTGCGTTGCGCGGTCGACATTCGTACCGTCGACGTCGACGCGGCGAGCGAATTCGGCGTGCTGGTCACGCAGGCGAGCCCCGGTTTCGGGCCGGCCGTCGCGGAGTGGGTGATCGGCGCGATGATCGACCTCGCGCGCGGGATCGGCGCCTATGCCGCTACGTACCACCGCGGCACGCCGCCGCTGCCGCGGATGGGCCGCGAATTGCGCGGCAGCACGCTGGGCGTAGTCGGCTATGGACAGATCGCGCGCCATCTCGCGCCGATCGCGACGGCGTTCGGGATGCGCGTGCTCGTGTGCGATCCGTACGTGCGGGTCGACACGCCGTCGATCGAACAGGTCGATCGCGCGACCCTGCTGCGCGATGCGGACTACGTCGTGTGCCTCGCGCCGGCGACGCCCGCCACCGCGAACCTGTTCGACGCGGGCGCGTTCGCCGCGATGAAGCCGGGCGCGTGCTTCATCAATGCGTCGCGCGGCGAGCTCGTCGACGAGCAGGCGCTGGCCGACGCGCTCGACGGCGGCAGGCTGGCCGGTTGCGCGCTCGATGTCGGCCGCGCGACGGACCAGATGCCCACGCCCGAGCTCGCCGCGCATCCGCGCGTGATCGCCACGCCGCATATCGGCGGGCTGACGCGGCCGGCGGTCGAGCACCAGGCACTCGAGACGGTCGAACAACTCGCCGCGCTGCTTGACGCACGCGTGCCGAACGGCGCGGTCAACGCCGCGCACGCGACGCGGCTCGCACGCTGGCGCTCGGTCGACGCATCCGCCGCGCCAGGCGCGCGATGACGCACGACCTGGCCGGTATGCGGCCGTCGCCCGCATGCGATTGCCATATTCACATTTACGACGATGCGTATCCGCTCGCGCCGACGGCGACGTTCCGCCCGCCGCATGCGCCGGTGGACGCGTATCGCCGCGTGCAACGCGCGCTTGGCCTCGCGCGCGTGGTCGTCGTGCAACCGACCGGTTATGGGTTCGACAACCGCTGCACGCTTGATGCGCTGGCCGCGCTCGGCCCGCAGGCGCGTGGCGTCGCGACGTTGCCGGTCGACGTGCCGGACGCCGAGCTCGAGCGGCTGCACGCGCGAGGCATCCGCGGTGTGCGGTTCATGACGCTGTCGGGCGGCGTCGCGCGATGGGACGAGCTCGAGCGGATGGCCACGCGAATCGCGCCGCTCGGCTGGCACATCGACCTGCAGCTCGATGGCCGGACGCTGCCCGACGTCGAGGCGATGCTGACGTCCTTGCCGGCGCGTGTCGTCATCGATCACACGGGCAAGTTCCTGACGCCGGTGGCTCCGGGTGCGCCGGCGTTCGTCGCATTGCGGCGCCTGCTGGATCGCGGCCACGTTTGGGTGAAGCTGTCCGCGCCTTACGAAACGTCGCGATCCGGTGCGCCGGAATACGACGACATCGCACGCCTTGCCACCGTGCTCGCACGCGAACATTCGGCACGCTGCGTGTGGGGCAGCAACTGGCCGCATCCGAATGCGTCGCCGGTCCCCGACGATGCGCACCTGCTCGGCTGGTTGCACGCCTGCGCGGCGGACGAGGCGGTCGGCCGCGCGATACTCGTCGACAATCCCGCCGTGCTATACGGGTTCGATGCGGACACCTCGATCGGCGCCGCGACATAAGACCCTGTCGGCCGGCCGCGGGCCGTGCTTCGATGGAAATCAATCCCGACCGGGCGCGATGCGTCGCGGCGTCGGCAACATCCTTACTGTTCGGAAAGCTGACGCGCCGCGCACGCTTTCGATCGCGAAAAGGCAACGCGCCGCCGTGCCGACCGCTTGACGCTGCATGCCGGTCGGCGCAGGATACGTGCGTGCATTTGGAGCGGGGCGCGCTGGCCGCGCGTTCCCGCATCAGCGACGCGCACAAGAACAACGATGAGCCTTCACGCACTCGTACCGGAATCCCGGCGCCGCAGCCGCCGGCCCGCCACGATTTTCCCGACGCCCGTCGCGTCACGTATCCGTCATCCCGTTTCGTACCGTGCATCGGTACACTTTCCCGTCCGCGCGCCAGCCCGTCGCGCCCGAATACCGTATCGCGCATGACGCTTACACCGGCGTGTCGTGACGCCGCCGCCACGCGTCCACGCATCGTGCCGTCAACCCTCCCGCGCGCGCGGCGGCACCGGAGTCCGAAGCATTTCGATTGAGCATGACGCAGCTTACGCACGCAGTTCAGTTCGAGGTTCAAGGAGAAAAACTCATGTCGCAGCTTTCGAATGAAGCAAACGGCAGTTCGGGGAGTGGCAAGGCAAAGCTGATCAAATGGGCGATCATCATTGCCGGCGTCGCGATCGCGGCACCGGCCGCGCTGTTCGTCCTGAAGGGGATGATCGCGCTGATCACGGCGGCCGTGATCGGCCTCGGGGCGATCTATCTCGCGCCGGTCGTCGCGATGAAGTTCGCGAACCAGAAGGTGAAGATGATCGTCGAGGAAGCGCAGTCGAATCCGATCGAGACGCTCATCAACCAGCTCGCGGAAAAGCGCCAGGCGGCGCAGAAATTCGCGGACAGCATCACCGCTTTTCGCACCGAAGTGAAGAACTTCGAAAACAAGACCGAGCTGTTCGAGAAGCAGTATCCGGAAGACGCACCACGCTTTCGCGCGCAGCTCGACACGATGAAGCAACTGCTTGCGTTTCGCGAAAGCCGCTACAAGCAGGTGCAGGCGGAACTGAAGAATTTCGCCTCCGCGATCGACCGCGCGAAGGCGATGTGGGACATGTCGCAGGCGGCCCAGCACATGAACAAGCTCGCGGGCCGGCAGACGGCCGATACGTTCGAGCAGATCAAGACCGACGTGGCCGTTGATTCGGTGATGCGCTCGGTGAACAAGGCATTTTCCGAAATGGAGACGTCGCTGCTGGACAATCCCGAGGTCAAGCAGGCGCAACAGCAGGCGGTGATGAACGGCACGCCCGTGCCCGGCCCCGATGCGGCACAGGCCGCTGCATTGCCGTCGAAACAACAATAACTTCCCGCAGGCACGCAACCATGAAAAAACTTCTCGGTGCAGTCGTGTTTCTGGTGGTGCTCGTCGGCGTTTGGATCGTCCACCAGGGCGGCCTGTCGACACTGATTCCCGCGCACGATGCGGCGCCGGGCGCGACGTCCGCGCAGGCAGGCGACGTGGGCCAGCCCGCGCAGACGTCGACGTCCACCAACGTGCTGCCGGCCGGCTTCACGCCGCAGACGAGCACGCTGAAATCGATCGCCGAAAACGGCGTCGTGCGCGTCTCGGTGCAGAACCCGAGCGAGCCGTTCTTCGGCGAGGACAAGGGCGCGCCGCACGGCTTCAACGTCGAATTCGCGCGGCTGCTGTTCTCGGATCCGTCGTTCTCGCACGGCGGCAAGCCGGTCGTCGTCGATACGCGTCACGAAGTCGACACGTATCCGGGCGTGCCGAAGCAGCTGCTCGACACCGATGCGAAGGGCAACCATGTCGTCGACGTCGCGATGGACGGGCTGACGTTCCCGGACAACACGCCGGCGGGCGTCGTCTACTCGGTGCCGTACGTCGATGATTTCGGCTATTCGCTGATCGTGCGGCAAGGCTCCGCGATCCGCTCGGCCGACGATCTGGCCGGCAAGACGGTCGGCATCCTGAAGGGCGACCCGGACGTGCGTGCATTCGTCACGCGCCAGTATCCGAACGTCCGGTTCGTCGAGGTCGACGATTCCGACCCGGCGTTCATCGCGAAGAGCCTCGACGGCCATGCGGTCGACGCGTTCATCTACGACTATCCGTTCGCGGTCAGCTCGATCAAGGGCACCGACCTGAAGTTCGCGGTGACCAAGCTCGACGGCTCGAACATCGCGTACAAGATCGGCGTGCGTGCCGACGACCAGGACCTGCTCATCTACCTGAACGCCGCGATCGCGAAGCTCAAGCAGTCGCCGCAGTATCTGGACCTGCTGCGCAAGTACTTCGTCAGCGACCAGACGATGACGACCGCGGCCGCGTCGGGCGAAAAGACGTACGTGGTGAAGGCGGGCGACACGCTGAACATGATCGCGGCGAGCAAGCTCGGCAGCGGCCAGCGCTATCGCGAGATCCAGCGCCGCAACAACCTCGCGAACCCGAACCTGATCCTGGCTGGCCAGCATCTCGTGATTCCGGTCCGGTAGGCGCGGCGTGGAGCGAAGAAGGTGAGGCGGGGAAAGTGAAGCACGGCGCGGGGGGGGGGGGGGGGGGGGGGGGGGGGGGGGGGGGGGGGGGGGGGGGGGGGGGGGGGGGGGGGGGGTGCGGGGGCCCGGGGGGGGGGGGGGGGGCGCGCCCCCCCCCCCCCCCCCCCGCCCCCCCGGCGGCGCCGCCCCCCCCCCCCTCCGCGCCCCCCCCCGGGCGCCCCCCCCCCCC
>NZ_QTQD01000060.1:0-17545 GCF_003858025.1 Burkholderia sp. Bp9004
CCGGTAGAGGTGGACGTCGACAACGACGTCACGGCGCTGTTGGTCGAGCTCAGGCCCGTAGACAACGAGCTGATCCCCGTCGACGTCGACGTCGACAGCGACGTGATCGCGCTATTGGCCGACGACAGGCCGGTAGAGGTGGACGTCGACAACGACGTCACGGCGCTGTTGGTCGAGCTCAGGCCCGTAGACAACGAGCTGATCCCTGTCGACGTCGACGTGGACAACGACGTGATCGCGCTATTGGCCGACGACAGGCCGGTGGACGTGGACGTCGACAACGACGTCACCGAGCTGTTGGTCGAGCTCAGGCCCGTAGACAGCGAACTGATCCCCGTCGACGTAGACGTGGACAGCGACGTGATCGAACTGTTCGCCGACGACAGCCCCGTCGATAGCGACGACACCCCGGTCGATAACGACGTGATGCTGGACAGCGTCGACGTCGACAGCGACGTCACCGCCTCGTTCGTCGCGGCGAGCTGCGAGCCGTTGATCGCGTCGGTGCTCGTCGAACTGATCCGCCCCGCGGCGACGTTGGTGATCTGGCGCTCGCTGCCCACCGCGCCGACGCTGACCACGCTGGTCGGATTGACGCCGTTGAAGGTATACGTGACGCCGCCGATGGTGCCGGTCGAGGTGGGATTCGGCGCGGCCGTCACCGACCCGGAGCCGAGCGCGACGTCGTTCGTATTGTTCGCCACCGCCGACGCGCCGAACGCCACCGCGCCCGCTGCCGCCGCGGTCGACGTATTGCCGAGCGCGATCGAGCCGGTGCCCTGCGCATTGTTCGTATTGCCGATCGCCACCGCGCCGTCGCCGTTCGCGGTGTTGTTCGACCCCATCGTGACCGCGCCGGTGCCGATCGCGGTGCTCGGATCGCCGATTGCCACCGCGCCGTTGCCGCTCACGGTCTGGCCAAACCCGAGTGCCACCGCACCGATACCGCCCAGCACCTTCGAGTTGTTCCCGCCGGCGATCGAGCCCGCACCCGCCGCGGCGGCAACCGAATTGCTGTCGCCCAGGGCCAGGGTGGAACCCGCCGCCGCGACACTGTTGATGCCGATCGCCGTCGCATTGACGGCCGATGCCGTCGCGCCGGGGCCCAGCGCCGTCGCCGATATGCCGGTTGCGAGCGCGAGATTGCCCAGCGCCACGCCGAACTGCTGCGTCGCGCTCGACTGAACGCCCATCGCGACCGAACTGAGGCCCGACGCATTGGCGCTCAGGCCGAACGCAATCGCGTTGTCGGCGCCGGCCGTCGTTTTCGAGCCCATTGCGATCGAACTGGTGCCGAGCGACTGCGTGCCCGAACCGGGCACGCCGGCGGTGCCGCCCCAGCCGATCGCGATCGACGAGGTGCCCTTCGCGCCGCTGTTGACGCCCATCGCCACACCTGAATTTCCGGAAGCCAGCGCGCCGCTGCCCACCGCAACTCCGGCCGCGCCCGAACTCGTCGACTGATTGCCGAGCGCAACCGAGCCCGTATTGGTTGCATTCGACGCATAGCCGAGCGAGACACTTTGCGCCCCCGCCGCGCTCGCCCCGAGACCGAGCGCGGCCGCATACTGGCCGGACGCCAGCGCATTGTTGCCGAGCCCGACCGCCGACACGCCGGTCGCGGCCGCGCCGCTGCCGATCGCCACCCCGCCGCTTTGGGTCGCGCTCGAGAGATTGCCGATCGCGACCGAATAGTCGCCGGATCCGATCGCCTGCACGCCCATCGACGCGCTGTTGACGCCGGTTGCCTGCGCATTGATGCCGATGGCCGTCGATCCGCTGCCCATCGCGTGTGCGCCCGGCCCGATCGCCGTGGACGACACGCCCGCCGCCGTCGACAGGTTGCCGTATGCGGTCGAATTCACCTGCGACGCGACCGAGCCGTTACCGATCGCGATCGAACTGGCACCGCCGGTCGCAGAGCCGCCGCCCGCCGAATACTGCGCATGCGCACCGGTCTGGAACAGCCCGAGATACGCGGCCGCCATCATCACGACGAGCCGCCTGGGCGAGAGCGCCGGCTTCGTCGCGATGCCCGCGACGGTGCCCGCGTCCGCCGCATGCGTGCACGCGCTTCTCGACGACGCAACCCGCTTGCCGCGCGCGCGGTCGAGCTCCGACGCCGCGACCCAGGCGCCCAGTGCTTCGTTCCAGATCGACTTGAACGACTTGTTCATCTTGTTTTCCCTCGGTTCACATGTGCTGGATGACGCAACAGCGAACGCGGCCGGGCGAAGACTGTCTCCGTCTCCGTTTTCACCCGCCTCGCGACGCGCCGCAACCTACTTCGGACTTCTAACTTCAATGCCGGATGGCTCTGCACGACACACGCGACAGACGTCGCGAGCACGCGACCGTACACGGCCCGTGTCCGGACGACACGAGGCACGACAACGCTCGCGGTTTATCGAATCATGGAAACCGGGCCACCGGACCGGGGCGGCGCGCGGCGCGCCACACCGCGAAAGAACGCGTGCGCACGCCGTCGCGCCGAACCTCAGGCGACCTCGAATCTCATGAGAGGGCGTCGTTCAGACGCCGGATGGACGGATGCCGCGCCGAACCGGCGCGCGGCCCGCGCAGTGTCATTCGGGGGGAGGATGCCCCCACGTTTCCCCCGGAGCAGATGCATGCGCCGCCGGCCCGCGGCCGCTGACAGCCGACAACGGTTCGCGAGAACCGGTGCTTTGATCTGCCATGCTTTTGATGTTCATGTTTTTTCGTGCCCGCCTGATTCGAGAGTGGGTTTCGCGCAACCGCCTCTGGAGGATCGAACCGCCCGGCGATCGACGCGAACCCACCCACACTTTCCATCCTGGCGCGCATCTTCCATTCCGGATTTCCAGAATGGAAGATGCCTGCCGGATGACCCCTGCACTGAATTAACTTACTGACTTTCTTTGACGATTTTTTGTCGCCTGATGTGCCAAACTCGCATCTGCTTCATGATTCATCGATCATTTTTCATATCGGTGCATTCGATGAACGATGAACCCCGCATTACCCTCGTGCCGACCTTCGTTGCACCGCCGTCGTCCCGAAAACTGGGATTGCCAGCATTCAATGTCACATTGAATGCAGCATTCCCGTAAAAACGGCAGTAGCAGAAAATTTCGCGCAGAACCGGGTCATGCAGAAGAACCGATTCCACCCGCGTGCTGCCAAGTGTGCAGGGCTTCCTTGGATCAAACCTTTTCCGCAGCGGACAAATTGTTTTCTGGAGCGGACGTTATTTACATTCATACGATCCGATGCAGCCAAACGGATATATGTGAAAGTATTTTTAATCAACCACAAATAAAACCTTAATCACGGAGACTATGAATTGATGAACTCTATCCACCACCGTTCCGGCCATCTTCTCGACAGAAAGAGCACCAATTCATCTACTGGGCCAATTCGATGTTCATGCCATTCAATCGGTAATAAAATCCAGTATTTAATATCGAAATCGGAATTTTTTTCCATCCGATTTTCCGCCCTTGGCTGCGGCGATCACGACAGACCGTCGCGCTGTCAAACATGCCCACACGCGGCGGACGGAATCCCCACCGCCGGCATCTTTGTCGGCATATAATTTTTCGCAACAATCGCGCACACAGATGCAGCGAGTCCGCCCCGGCCTACCCCTAAGCTTTAGCAACCATGTCATCCCGCTCGTCCAGTTCGGCGTCGCCCCGCGCCACGCCGGATCTCGTTGGCGCACACATTCTCGTCGTAGACGACCGCCCGAACGACCTGCGGCTCCTGACGGAAATCCTGCGCGCCGCGCGGTGCCGGATCAGCGTCGCATTCGACGGCCTGCAGGCCTATCACCGCGCGCAGGCCATCGCACCCGACCTGATCCTGATGGATGTGCGGATGCCGCGCATGGACGGTTTCGCCGCATGCCGGCTGCTGGGGTCCACGCCATCGACGCAGAACATTCCCGTCATCATCCTGACCGCCGCGGGCGATCTCGAGGATCGGATCGCCGGGCTCGAAACCGGCGCGCTCGACTACATCGTGAAACCGTTCGAACCGGCCGAGGTGATCGCCCGAATCCGCAATCACCTGAAGCGCACGCGGCGCAGCCAGCCGTTTGCGCACCTGCCCGAACTGCCCGATCACCCCGACGCCGCACTGGTGCGCGCGGCGAGCGAGATCCTGCTGCGCGAACTGCGCAATCCGCCGGCGCTCGACGAACTCGCTCGGCAGGTCGGCACGCACGAAAAGCGCCTGTCTCGCGTGTTCCGCGATCACCTTGGCCAGACCGTGTTCGAATATCTGCGCGATACGCGACTGCGCGCGGCGAAGCACTTTCTCGCGGAGACGTCGATGGGGATCGGCGACATCGCCGAGGAGATCGGCTTTTCGACACCAGGCAATTTCGCCACGGCGTTTCGCGAACGCTTCGGCATCACGCCGTCCGACTGGCGGCGCCAGCGACCCACGGTCGACGCGCCGCCGCCGTCGCATGAACACCAGCGCGATGCATAGGCGCCGCGCGTCGGGCTGGCTCGCCGTCCTGCCGTTCCTGGTGGCGCTGGTGGCCGCGTGCACGGCGCCCCGCGCCGACGCGACGGAGCCGTCCGGACGCTCCGCGCGCCTGGAAGCGGTATCGATAGTCGAGGATCCGGGCGCGGCGATGTCCGTCGGCGAGGTGGCCGCGCGGCTCGAAGGTTCGGCACGCGGCGCGCCCGCGGCAGCGCAACCGTCTTTCAACATCGAGTTTTCCCGCTCGGCGTGGTGGGTAGGCGCAACGCTGGCCAATCGCGACAGCGTCGAGCGCGCGCTGGTGCTCGCGATTCGCGACGCACGCGTCGACCAAGCAGCCTTTTATGTCGATCGCGGCGGCGCGTGGACGCTCGCCGCCCGATTCCCGGCGGATAACGGCAACGCGAACCGTGCGGCTTCCCGATATCCGGTGCTCGACATGACGCTGCGCGCGGGCGAACGACTGCCCGTGTTGATCCGCGTCACGTCGCGCAAGGAAATGCGGCTCGCACCGGCCGCGTTCACCCGCGACGCGTGGGACGCGCAGGAACTTCACGCCGCAATGTGGAACTTCGGCTTCTTCGGCGGGCTGCTCGCACTCGTATGGTGTGCACTGCTGATCGGTTTCTTTTCGCGCAGCGGCATGTTCGTCGTGCTGGCGGTGCTGGCCCTGGGCACGGCGCTGTTCGAAGCGACGTACCGCGGCTATACCGCGATGTATCTGTGGCCCGGCGCCTACGTGTGGTCGGCGCGCGGCGAGGTGATCTTCGCGTATATGTCGGTCGCGTGCTTCATCGTCTTCATCCTGATGGTCGCGCACCGCGAGAAGGCCGGCATGCCGATGCGCGCGGTCTACGTTGCGTTCCTCGCGCTAGAATGCGTCGGCATGGCCGGCGCGGCGTTCGGCGACCTGCTGACGTTCACGTGGTTCTGCCTGCGGCTGAACACGGCGATGGGGATCGTGAACATCAGCCTCGCGCTGATGCTCGTGATCCGCCGCACGCCGACGAGCCGCGTGATGCTGATCGCCGTCACGTTCGCCACCTTCAACATCCTGCTCCGGATGCTCGACGGCATGAACGCGATGCCGGCCTGGCTGTTCTGGCTGAAATCCGACCTCTATCCGAACCCCGTCATCGCGATCATCGGGCTCGCCACGCATCTGCTGGTGCTGGCCGCATGGATCGACCACGTGGGCCGCCAGCGCACCGACGCGCGCAAGCGGCTCGAGCACTGGCAACTCACCGAACAGGATCGACTGCGCGATGAAGTGGCGAAACGCACGGTCGCGCTCAACGACGCGCTGCAGCAGGCGAGAACGCACATGCAGCAGAAGATCGAGACGCTCGGCTATGTCAGTCACGACCTGCGCGCGCCACTGTCCACGATCAACGGCTACGCGAAGCTGTTGCTGCAAAGCGCGACGCGCAGCCAGGCGCGGCTGATCCGGTCGATCGACCGCAGCATCCGCTACCAGCTCGCGCTGATCGACGAATTGCTCACGTTCACGAAGGCCGAACTGCAGCCGCTCGGCATTTCCCCCGACGTGACCGACCTGCCCGGCCTGCTGAACGATATCGGCGACTATGCGGTCGCGCTGTGTTCGCAACAGGGCAACCGGTTCGACTATCGGCCGCTGACGCCGCTGCCGCGCAAGCTGTCGATCGACGGCATCCGGCTGCAGCAGGTGCTGCTCAACCTGCTGTCCAACGCATCGAAGTTCACGCGCGACGGCACGGTCACGCTGTCGGTTCGCGCGTCGCGGGAAGGCGCTGCATGGCGCCTCGTGTTCGAGGTCGCCGATACGGGGATCGGGATCGACATCGCCGGGACGCACGATATCTTCCGCGCGTACCAGCAGGTGCAGGCCGTGAACGGCGGCACGGGGCTCGGGCTGTTCATCGCGCAGCGTATCGTCGGCGCGATGGGCGCCGAGCTGGCCGTTACCAGCCAGCCCGGCGTCGGCACGTCGTTCTCGTTCCCGGTCGTCGCGCCGGCCGTCGGGCACGCGCTCGTGCCGGTGTCGTGGCTCGTCCGGCGGTTTCGGCCGGCGAGCGATGCCGGACCCGAGACCCCCGCCCCCGTCCTGCGCGGCCCGTCCGACGATGCGCTCGACGAACTGATCCGGCTCGCCGGCGAGGGCCGGCTCACCGATATCGAGGAATGGCTCGGCCGGTTTGCGGACGAGCCGGACCATGCGGCCTTCGCGCAGGCGACGCGCGAGCACCTCGACGCACTCGATCTGCATGCGATCGAGAAGCTCGCCGGCTCGCTGAAACGCGCGCGTATCGCGGAGGCATCGTTCGACGCCGAAACGGATACGGCCGGGCCGACCCGGTAGCGCGGCAATGCGCCCGCTCCGGGTCCGGCGGGGCCGTCGTTCGACCGCCGTTCGACGCCGCCGACGATCGGCCCGAACCGCGCGTGCCCGAATTGGCCCGGCATCGCCGGTCAGTCGAGCTCGCGCCACGGATTCGACGCGGCGGCGCCATGACCTGAGGCGGAATTTTGTGACCAATCAGGCAGTGAGTCTCGCGTCGATATGATCGGAATCCAGCGAGGCTCGACGGACCGTGGCGGGAGGTTGGTAGCGATGCGCGCTATGGGGACGTCGCTCGTTGTAGAACTGCCGCCGGCGTTCGACGAGCACCTTTGCATCGGCACGGCTGCGTCAGGATGACATCCTGCGACCTCAGGCTGGCACCGACTTCGATCGCCAGGCACTCGCGTGTATATTCATCGATCACGCAATGCATCTTCAGCGCTCGCCCATCGACCAGTTGGTCGGTGCACGAAGTCGTAGCTCCAGACCGAATTCGGTTGTGTCGCACCGGGCAGGCGAATGTCGTTGCCACAACGACGACGAGGCCGCCGCCGCGGAATGTTGAGCTGCAAGGCTCGCCACATTCGTCGCACGCGCGATTCGCCCAGCACCAGCCAAGCCGACATGCGCCAGTAGCCGAAGCGCGGCACTTCCTGCGCGGCCGCCATCAATTGCTCGCCGAGGCTCCGATCCTTCTCCGGTTGCTTGAGCGTATAGGTGCCCACCTGGCGGCTCCACCCCAGATAACCACATGCCTTGCGTTGCGAGACCCCGCCGAGTCAGGACTTCCAGCGCTTCGCGCCGGCCCGTTGGGGTGCTCATTTTTTTCGGCTGAATTCCTTCAGGCCGCCGATGACCAGCAATTGCTCGGCAATCGGGCGCTTGAGCCGCTCGTTCTCCGATTCCAGATCCTTGAGCCGACGGGCGTCGGCCACATCCATGCCGCCGAACTTGTTGCGCCAACGATAGAACGTCTGTTCCGAGATGTTGTGGCGCTTGCACATATCCTCCACCGGCTCGTCCCGGCTCTCGGTCTCGCGCAAGATTCGGATGATCTGCTCGTCAGTAAATCGCTTCTTCATCGAGTTCTCCTTGCCTCTAGGACAAAAGAGAACTCACTTGCTGATGGCTACGAGAAACGGCTCAGGTCATGCCGAAGAAAATTTATAGAAACGATCGGATAGTGTCGCCAGAAGAGGCATTGAGGTGTGCAGCGCAGTCACCTGTCCAACTCCTCCACCACGCGCATGTGCAACGATATTCGACCACGGCGATCCCGGAGTTGATTCAGTGCTTCTCGATCAACTTGCGGGACGCGAACAATTCGGCATCGTTGCGGATACCGAGTTTGCGATATGCGGATTGCTTTTGCGCGCTGATCGTCTTGAGACTTCGGAAGAATTTCGACGCGATCTCCGACACGGACATACCAGCAAGAAAGCACCGCAACACTTCATGCTCGCGCGGGCTGAGCAGCAAGTCCGCCGCCGAACAAGAATCGGGCGACGGTTTATCGTCACCGCTAGCGTCCCTCGGTTCGGCCCCACGCGAATCTGTCTGCATGCCCCACCTGATCCGGTTCGAGAGTTCGGCGCTGATAAATGAGTGACCACTTGCCACGACGCGGATCGCGCGTGCAAGCTCACCGAGATCCTCGCTCTTGCCGAAAAAACCGAGCGCACCTGCGCGCATCGTCATGTTGACGGTTGCCGACGTGTCGTTGCTCGACATCATCAGCATCCGACAATCGGGGAATCGCGTATTGATGAGCTTGACGAGATCGAGGCCGTCGATCTCGTCGGGACCAAGCGTGTAGTCGAGTAGCACCACATCGGCGCGGTTCGCTTCGAGCCAGCGAATCAGGTCGCGCGACTTGCCGAAGCTCGCTACCAGTTTGATGGAGCTCATCTCGGTCAAGTAATTTGCAATCCCGAGTTGGACGATGGCATGGTCGTCCAGAATCACGACGCGGATCGGCTGGTGCCCAGGCCTCATAGTTACCCCTATCGTTGTTGTATACGGCGCGAAACGGCTAGCCCCGATATTGTCGCGGGATGCCATCCATGATTATTTCGACTAGCTTACCGGCTTTTGGGGCAATTTTTAACCCTGGTGACTCAATGTGCAGGTCCTGCGATCGCAGTGCCGCATTGCGTTTCCGCAACACGCGACCTATGATGTCGGTCTCGTTTTTCGGTTTTACCTGCGGCCATCTCGGCGTCCGATACTCGTCTGAGGACCGTCCACGTCAGACCGGCCAACAATCTGGTTGAACAACGTGAGCAAGCTGAGTTTGAAACGATGTGCCGTGCTAATGAGCGCAATCGTCTGGCTGACGCCCACGTTCGGATGGGCAAGCAATTCGCCGCAATTCACAGCCGAAGAGAAGGCGTGGATTGCCGCGCATCCGGTGGTGCGCACCACAATCGATCCACACTGGCGCCCGTTCGAATTTCGCGACCACGGGAAAGTGGTTGGCATCGTGCCGTCGTACCTCGATGCGATTTCGCGCGTGAGCGGATTGCGCTTCGAGTACGTCGACGGCCTGTCATGGGCGGACTCGCATGACGCCCTGATCTCCGGAAAGATCGATGTGGTGCCCGACGTATCGAAAAGCGCAGATGTGTCGATGTATCGCGCCGGCGTCACTGTCAGCCAACCGTACTTCGTCGGCACGATGTTCGTGGTTGCGCCGGAACACCTGAACCTGTTCGTCGATTCCCGCAATCTGGCCGGCAAACGAATCGCGATCAAGGGCAACGGCGGGTTGGAATATGCGATTCGCCAGAGCGGCCTGCCCGTGACGCTGCTGACCTATGACGACGAACAGGATGCGCTCACTGCCGTCGTCGACGGAAATGCGGATGTCGCCCTCGGCACGGACATATCAATCATGCCGCTGCTACGCCGACAGTTCCTGGGTCGGCTGTTCCTGGCGGGCGGCCTGCCGGACCGGCCATATGCGCTGGCCCTGGCAACCCGCAGCGACATGCCCCTGCTCGCATCCATTCTCGATAAATCGTTGGCTGCGATTCCCGCTCGCACGGGCGAGGAGATTTCACGCCAATGGATGGAGTCGACTGACTACGGCGAGCCGACTCTGCGCTCAATCCTTTACTACCGACGCTGGCAGGTTACAGCAGCCGGCGCCACCGTGTTCGCGCTAGCAGCAATCGCGTTCCTTTCGTGGCGCGCACGCGCCGCTGCAGTTCGCAGCGAGCGCGA
This sequence comes from Burkholderia sp. Bp9004, assembly GCF_003858025.1. Taxonomy (NCBI): domain Bacteria; kingdom Pseudomonadati; phylum Pseudomonadota; class Betaproteobacteria; order Burkholderiales; family Burkholderiaceae; genus Burkholderia; species Burkholderia sp. Bp9004. Next base: position 10,025 of record NZ_QTQD01000060.1, read on the forward strand.
AAAGGCAATGTTCCTCGCGTTCGTGAGCCACGAGATCCGCACGCCGATGCACACGATCCTTTCGTCGCTCGAGCTGCTGCAGCAGTCGCAGCTCACGCCGAAACAGGCAGGTCGAGCGGATGCAGCCGTTGCCGCCTCGGAATCGCTGCTGACGCTGCTCGATGACGTGCTCGAATACTCGCGACTCGAATCGCACAACGTCACACTCGCGCCCGAACCAACGCAAATTGAGGCGTGGTTGCGCCGCAGCGCCGACATGGTGCGCTGGAGGGTCGACGAGAAAGGACTGAACCTTGCGCTTGAACTCGCCTGCCCAGCCGATTTGACCCTGCTGATCGATCCGGTCCGCACTCGCCAGATCGTGTTGAATCTGCTCGTCAATGCAATCAAGTTTACGTCGGAGGGATCAGTCTCGCTGCGTGTCGACTATCTGGAAGGTAAGCCGAACACAGCCGGTTCACTTGTGATCGAAGTCCGCGATACCGGGATCGGCATCCCGCCCGCGCGTCAGAGCCACATCTTCGAGCCCTATCAGCGCGTCGAGGAACCGGGCAGCCGTCGCGTGAACGGCAGCGGCCTGGGCCTGTCGATCTGCCGCGAACTGGTTGAGCTCATGAACGGAGTGATTACCGTCAGCAGTAGCCCCGACAAAGGCACGATCTTCACCGTCATCCTGCCTGCGCAACGTACCCGATGGGTAGCCGGTCGGAATGCGGTCGTGCCGGAGGCGCCTTCACGTGAACCCGACGCGAGCGATACGCCGGCTTCCCAGCGAGTAGACGAAGGTCCGATGATCCTCATCGTCGACGATCACGAAGCGGTTCAACATGCGATCCAGCATCAACTTGATGCGCTCGCGTGCCGTTCGGCCATCGCCGGCAACGGCGCGCAAGCGCTCGATCGGTTCGAGCGCACTCAGTACGACATGGTGCTGCTCGATTGCGACCTGCCGGACTTCGACGGCTACACGGTCGCACAGCGCATGCGCGCCAGCGAGCAGCAACGCGGACAGGCGCGTACACCGATTATCGCGATCTCGGCGTCGACGGAAGATGCGCATCGTGAGCGCTGCTTCGACAGCGGAATGGATGGGGTGCTCGGCAAGCCGCTGCGGCTCGAAGCGTTGCGGCAGATGATCGATCTTTGGTGCCCGGCAAGCAAGCGTGACAGGCACCAGCCGCCTGTCGAACCAACCCCAATAGCAGGTCGGGAATTCTCAGAGATCTACCGTCGAAGTATCGACGCGGATCTGGCGGCTCTGAGCACCGCGCTCTCGGCCGGCGATGCTGACAAGGCGCGCTATATGGCGCATAGAATCAAAGGGGCAGCCGCGATTGCCGGGCATGCGGGGACGAGTAATCTGGCAGCCGAGCTCGAGCGCATGCTGGAGGCCGTGTCCGACGCGATTCCTGGCAATGTCGGTCCGCTTCGTGATGATTTGTTACGCCAGCATCGCATCGAGACGGCTACACCGGATTCAGGCCAATCCAGGCCCTGCAGCACGCGCACATAAGCCTATGTGGCTGCCGCCTGATCCGGTGCAACACCCGCATACGCGGGGCACCACATCGCGATCATCTGCCGCAACGCTTCGAGTCGCAGCGGCTTGCCGAGCACCCCATCCATGCCGCCCTCGAAGCAACGCACCTTGTGCGCGTCGCCGGTATTTGCCGATATGACGATGATCGGAACGTATCGCCCCTTTCTTGCAGACTCGCGTTGACGGATCGCGCGTACGAGCGCGCAGCCATCTACGTCTGGGAGATTGCAATCCAGCAGCACCATGTCGACATGCGTGCGTGCGAGCTGCTGCAACGCGGCCTCCCCCGAGTCAGCGATGATGCCGACGCAGCCCAGCGCCTCGCATTGATCCTGCAGCGAGTCCCGTACGGCTTCGTTATCATCGACGATCAGGATGTACGGTACTTTCCGGCATGATTGGGCGGCGGATGCTGGTGGGCTCACCGGCGCCCACGCGGTTGACTGTGCCGACGGCGCGTTATCCGTGACTGCAGCCGGCAGCTTGACCGAGAAGACGGTCTCGACACGCGGTGTACTGCTGACCGTAATCGTTCCACGCATTAACTCGACGAGCTTACGGCAGATCGCGAGGCCGAGCCCGCTGCCGACTCCGCCGGAACGTGAAGCACGATCATCTTGCCAATACGCATCGAACAGATGCTTGAATTGATCCGCAGCAATGCCAACTCCCGTGTGGCCGACTTCCAGAAGCAGCGTCCTGTTTCGCCGTCGGCGGGTCGCGGAAATGCGAACACGCAACGTAACGGTGCCGTCATCCGTGAAGTTGATTGCATTGACTAACAGGTTCAGCACGATCTGGCGCACGCGAACCGGATCGATCTCGACATGCAGCGCCGGAGGGATCTCGCTGTCTAGCGTCATCGAGATTCCCTTGGATTCGGCACGCCAGCGCACCATATCGACGGTTTCTCGGGCCCAGGACTCGAGCTCCACTGCCTGCGCGGCAAACGTCACCTTGCTCGACTCGAGGCGGGTGTATTCCAGGATGTCGTCCAGCAGCGCCAAGAGCGTTTCTGACGCGGACACGGCAGCATCCGCGCGATCGGCCTGTCGTGGCGGCAAATGCGAGCGCCGCAGAAAATCGAGCGACGACAGAACAGTCTGCATCGGCGTGCGGATCTCGTGGCTCACGAACGCGAGGACCATCGCCTTGTCCAGCTTGCTGCGAATCGCCGCCGCGCGGGATTTCCAGTAGAAATAGGCGAACAACGCGAATATCAGCAACGTCGCAGCAATCGCGACCACCTGCGGCGCGCGATCATGCAGGATTGAGCGTAGTGTCGGCTTGCCGTTGTCGCCGAGTTCAACCCAGTCCTGCGTGATCGCAGCGGTTTTGCTCACCGGAATCGCTGCAAGCGACTTGTCGATGATCGACGCCAGAATCGGCAGATCGGCGCGCGTGAGCATGGCCAACGACACGGGGCGATCCGCCAGCATGCCGGACATGTAAAGCTGCCCCGGGAATTGCCGGCGAACGATTGGCAGGATCGTGAAGTCGATGCCAAGCGCGGCGTCGGCTTCGCCGTTGGCCACCGCGGCAAGTGCGAGTTCCTCGGTGTCGAACGTCAGCACGTCGAGCGCGACACCGCTATGACGGGTGAAGTATTCGATCGCGCCTCGCCCCTTAATCGCGACGCGCCGGCCTTCGAGCCGCTTCAGACTGAAAACCATCGCGGAATTGTCACGTGTCACGGCGGTCATCCGTCCTACCAGATAAGGTGTACTGACTAGTGCGTCGCTGCCGACACGGTCAGATACCAACTCTCGCCACACACCCGGCAGCAAATCCACCTTGCCGGTAGCGAGCGCGTCGTACGCACGGCCCCATTCCGTCCCAGGCACCGTGTCGAACGTGAGTCCGGTCATTTTCGAAACCGCGTTCAGGTAACCGGCGACAAGACCAGCATGCTGTCCGTTTCGGACATATTCGATTGGACTCCAGTTGGCCTCGACTGCTATATGAACGATCGGGTGTGCGTCGATCCATCGCAGCTCTTCATCGGTGAAGATCGGTTTCTGCCAAAGCGTTGACGCAACCGCGCCAGGCAGCAGGACCACGCAGACAACCGGAAGCAATACACGACAGAGCGAACACCATTGGGTCCAGCGCGAAGCGCGTATGTTTTTCATGATCGATGCAGCTTAGAAATATGACGATGCTGATGGAATGAATCGCGAGGAGCCGCCGCGTCGCGGGCGGGACCTTGACTCAGGCGACACATCGCACAAAGCCCAACAATTTGCTTCTCGTTCAGGTGTCGCCTTCAGAATCCTGCAGGATGCACGTCGGATCACCACGCTGCTGCCGGTTCAGGTGTTACGTATGGGAGACCCTGAGAATGCAACACCCACATATAGAAGGCTTGAAGAAGGTTTGAAAGGTACATCACGCGCGAACTTGTCAACGGTCGTGCGCGTTGTTGCGCGCATTGTTTGGTGGGGATTCTGTCGTACAACGTGACGCCGCAACATAAGAATTGTCCTAAAAAAAGGCGCCGTCATCCGCGCCACGGCTTCACGAAGGACCGTTGGCAATCAAGGCGTAACTCTGACCTGCTCTAAAAATCCCGGGCACAAGTGAGTGTTAGTGTTCCGCTCAATGTCGCGACTGCAACAGCAGATCGCCGCCATCGAGCAGTTACCCAAGGCCAAGCAGGAATTTGTTTCGCAGATGCTCGATACCGTTCTTGCTCAAGTTCGGCAAAACAGGAAGGGAAAGCAGGGCGTAAACGAAGCGCGGACCGTGAGTGCTACCAACACTCACAGCCCACTGACCACCACCAACTCACGTCAGGAGTTAATTATGGCTGATGCCAATCTTAAAGCACGTCCACCCGTTACGTGTATTAGCCGGGACTCGATCTGCCAGGTAGTCGGACCTACAAAGAACGATCCATCAATGGGGGATGAGTTTCTCCTTGGCGGGATCGAGCGAATCGAGGAAAGTACGCATCGGTGTCTTGCCGTAACACCAGCGCCCCTGATGCTCTCGTTCATTGTTGTACTGATCGAGCTACGCATCGAGGTCCGCTTGCAAGGTGGCGATCGAGTCGTAGATCTTCTTGCGGAAGACGATGCGATAGAACTCGTTGAGCATGGTCTTGTGCAGCCGTTCGACGATCCCGTTGGTTTGCGGCGACTTGGCCTTTGTTCGGGTATGGCCGATGTCCTCCAAGGCCAGATACAGCTCGTATTCGTGATGCTCGAGGTTGCCGCAGTATTCGGTTCCGCGGTCTATCAGCACGCGTAGCAGTGGAATGCCGAATCCGTCGAAGAACGGGACAACGCGATCGTTGAGCAAGTACGCTGGCGGCGGAGGGCCCCCTGCCGAGAAAAAATGCAGTACCGTTACCGAATAAACATGTCAGCGGCCCTTCGCTCTTACCTCAGACCGAACACTCTTTCAAGAGAAAGTTCATCTTCGTCTTCTACTTCTGTTAATGAATACGTTTTAGGCAATGCGGATCGCGCCAGCTTATAAAGTTCACGAGTCGAATTGGTTACCTCCAGCAGCAGCTCATTTTCACTCACCTGAAACACTCTTAGATCGTAAGACCATGAATTACGAGAATTCGGATCCTTGATCGCAACACAACCTTCTTTTTCATACAAAATGAGATGACTGCATCGCAACGAATTCATGACACTTCTTGTGTCACATCCGCTGCCATTCAACTTTATCGAATATTCGTAGCCCATAAATTAACTTCCATCTCCATGAGGCCGCCCACGAACTGCCGGAAGATCAGAAGGATTTTTAATTCCGATATGCACTTCGTCACCGTCTTGTGTGACCATTCCTCGATCATTCAACTGCCCTTGCTTCCCGAAAGGGTTTTACTTGTGTACATGAGCATTATTTCCTGATTTGCATCCACTTGGATTCTTATTACCATATCTGTGAATGCACACCTCAGAACCATCGAAATGGTTCCATGTTGCGTTTTTCCCGTCATCTTTAGTCTTCGTGAATCCGTTATTCGCTATGACCTTCTCAACTTTAGCGATGCTTATCCCTTTCAACTGCGAGAGACTGCCGGCCGCCGACGGGCAACGCGACAGTCCTAACGGATCGACCCACTCGACCGGGTTTGGCGCGTAGGGGAAGATGTTGTATCCACCGACATACTCGATCGGGTCCTTTGAAACGAACCTTCCCACCTCCGGATCGTAGTACCGATACCGGTTGTAATGCAGCCCCGTCTCATGGTCATCGTACTGCCCCTGGAAGCGGATGGGGTTGGCGATCAGTGCTTTGCCCGACGCCTTCCTGATCGCCTCCTGCGCAACACCCCAAGCACGGTACTCCGCGCTCCACGCAATCTCGCTGTGCTCGTCCGTCAGTTCCTTCGGCGAGCCGATCTGATCACACTGGTAATAGCCAATCTGCGTAAATGCTATCGGCTAACACCTATCTGCCCTCAAGATTGTATTTAGCAATTCTAGAAACATCCTCATCCTCATCTTGCGCAAGCCTCCTAATTATCGAGATAGGAGTCTTTTTATTTGAGGCGATACCTTGCCGAACCACTACGTCGATATCTTTTGACAGAAGTTCAAATAAATCATCAGACAATTTCCTTTTTACCGCGACAAAGCGACGAACATCAGCCTCATATTGGCAAAGCAACGCCAAGATTTCGAGCTGGACAGTCTTATTGTGAGCAACCCATCTCCTATATTCTGGAAATCTATCGATGACATCTTTCCATACTGCCACGGGAGCCTCATCAGTCGCAGCACGATCATACTCATCTTTGATATCACTATTCCGTAGCGCAACAAATTCCTCAGCGGAGCGAATCATTTTGAATCCTTGCATTTCAACGATTTAAAATCAATATTCTTCCCCGTATCGCTCTTGTGTTTTTTCATGTAATCGCCATAAACATCAGCATCTGCCACCCATACACCATTCTTATCGTATACCTTCCAAGCACTGTCCCCATGCCCTGTTTGATCTTCAGACCACCACATGCCGGCTCCAGGATCTCGGACATACTTAGCATGCCCAACGCCAGGTACGTTGCCCGAACATACCCTGTCGAAATGATTTACTTTCCACTTGCCTCTGCATGGGCAATTGGCGTTTTGGTTTGCCTTTGACGACGTTTGCTTTCTTCCAGCGCCTACCGGTGTTCTCGATAACCCTAACGGGTCGCTCCACTCAATCGGGTTTGGCGCGTATTGATAGACGTTGATCCCGCCGGCGAGCCCGATCGGGTCTTTCGATACGAACCGTCCGCTACTCGGATCATAGTACCGGTGCCGGTTATAGTGCAGCCCCGATTCATGGTCGTTGTACTGCCCCTGGAAGCGGATAGGGTTGACGATCGGTGCTTTGCCCGACGCCTTGCGGATGGCCTCCTGCGCAACACCCCACGCACGGTACTCCGCGCTCCACGCAATCTCGCTGTGCTCGTCAGTCAGCTCCTGCGGCGTGCCGAGGTGGTCGCACTGGTACCACGCCAGGCTGTCGATGGCTGGTGCGGGCGGCGGCGGCAACCATAGCGGGTCTTCATCCTGCCGGTAGTAATCGCCGTACTCGGGCTGGTCGAGCAGTTCGATGGCTTCCTCGCGCACCGCCTGCGCCACCGGCACAAAGCTGCCCGGCTCGTACACGTAGTGCGTGGTACGTGCACCGAAGCCGTCCTCGTCGGCGATCTTGCTCTCCCACGCCAGCGTATCGCCATCCCAGCCATACAACGTGAAGCCGCATTGCAGCGCGCGGTTGCGCTTGACCCGCTCGGCGCGGTTCCAGTGTGGCCCCGCTTCGCTTCTTTCCTCGTAGTGCGCCTGGCTGTGCTTGGACAGCCGCCGGCCGAGGGCGTCGTAGGTGTAGTCGACCTTCAGGCGCTCGTCTTCGTAGTGGGTCAGGCGGTCGAACAGATCCCACGTAAAACGGCCTTCCTTGCCGTTGTGCCAGCGTTGCGTGAGGTTGCCGCGCGCATCGTACTGGTAGTGGGTGCCGGCGTATTG
>NZ_QTQD01000061.1:0-17536 GCF_003858025.1 Burkholderia sp. Bp9004
GCTACTAAAACAGGGGGAGCTGCCGTGGGCCGCGACAGGGTACCGAGACGTGTTCGCCATCTTTCCCTGCACGTTGCGTCCAGGCCACCACGGGGACGTGCGCCCCATCGACGATTAAGCCGAAGGCAAACGCTTCAAACCCCTCCCGCACAAGATGCGTCAGAGGCCGCCAGGTCGGCGTCCAACCTCGCGCGCGCAAGCAATTGACGTTTGGTCAGTCCTGGCACGCACTCACGGACGAAACAGGTGCAGCCGTCGGGCACCGACTCGGGAGGGAACGTCGGTGGTAACGCGAAGCCCGACAGTCGCAAGGTGTCTGTTATCCACGGTTCTCTACAACAACGACAACTGAGCCGGTATGCTTGCGCGAACTGCTTGATCGCTTTGCTTTACCACCAGGCTCTGCCGGTCCGTGGACTGAGTATTCCCGTCGTCCTGTCGATACTTCCGCGCCCAATCGACGCCAAGCACATCAGATGAGAACACAACGGCGGGTGCAATCTGAACAAGCTCGCTCATCGGCAGATGCTCCTAGGCGGGCTGAACGTCGAAGTGCGCAGCAGCGTAACGTGCGCTGCAGTTCCACACTTCGACGCCGTCACGGATGAATGTCGCCCATCCATCTTTTACGATCATCTCTGCTCGCGGAAATACGTCGCCATGCCCGTTCGCCGCGGCAGCAAAGACTGTCCGCTCACGACACGTCGCCCAGTATTTCCCATCGGCTAACGATGTCGACATCCTGCTCAACCGTCTTTCGGGCTTATTGTTCGATCAAGAACCGATCGCGGTTCTTCGCGCCTGCAATCCATTGGGGAGCCTTGCCGCGCCCGCTCCAGGTCGCGCCGGTCTTCGGGTCGCGATACTTCGGCGCGATCGGCGCCCGCGTGTTGGTCGCAACCGCACGGCGCCGCCCGAAAAGTTGCTCGGGTGTGATGTCATATTCGGCAATCTGTTCACGCATTGCCGTGATGATGCTGTCCAGTTCGGCGAGCCGCGCTTCTTCTGCCTGCTGTGCCAGAGCCTCTGCTTGCGCTTTGAGTTCGAGATAGGTATCCATATATGGGTGAGGATTTCCCGTTAGGAGATTAGCCAGCGGACGAATAGCCCCTCGGTAATGGGAATGGCCGTCGACTGCAATGCCCATATTATATTCGGGAGCGTGGTGACAATCGATAGCGCCAGCAACGCGCGGGCCGACCACGGTAGGTGGATCGCTGGGATCTGGTTGCGAATGCAGCCGCTCGGACTGCATATGTCTCGCCGCAGAGCGTAATAATTCGCAAGCCGAACCAATATTACATAATTAACATGATCGAATTTTGTGATTGTAGCGGCTAAGTTGTAATGTCCGCTTCTGGCAAAGTTCAAATGTCCGCTTTTCGACCCATCGTAAGCTGACCGGCCGCTGGGAATCCAGCGCTGGAGGCTTCGATGGCTGCAACGGAACGGATCACGATGACGATGCGCGAGCTGGACAGGTTCAAGGTCATTCAGGACGTGGCGGACGGCAAGCTCCAGCCGTGGCGCGCGGCCGAACGACTCGGGTTGACGACGCGGCAGATCCGGCAACTGGTCGGCCGATTGCGTGAGCACGGCCGCAAGGTCTCGTGTCGCAACGGCGCACGAAGCCCAGCAACAACCGACTGGACAGCAAGACGACTGATCGGGTGCTGTCGATCATCCGGGATCGCTACGCCGATTTCGGACCGACGTTGGCCAGCGAGAAGCTGTACGAATGCCACAACATTCGGCTGGCCAAGGAAACGGTTCGCAAGCTGATGACCGACGCTGGCCTATGGGTGCCGCGCCGGCAACGCCCGCCCAAGGTCTATCAGCCGCGAGCACGACGCGCGTGCCTGGGCGAACTGATCCAGATCGACGGCTGCGATCATCGGTGGTTCGAGGAACGGGCGCCGGCCTGCACGCTGCTGGTGTATGTGGACGACGCGACGAGCCGGCTGATGGGGCTGCACTTCACGCAGACCGAATCGACGTTCAGCTACTTCGAGCCGACGCATGCGTACATCGAGCACCACGGCAAGCCGAGTGCGTTCTATAGCGACAAGTACAGCGTGTTCCGCAATGCAACGCCGGGCAAGACTGGTAATCGGGTGACGCATTTCGGTCGAGCGATGTATGAGCTGAACATCGACACGTTTTGCGCAAACAGTAGTGCGGCCAAGGGGCGAGTCGAGCGAGCACATCTGACGTTGCAGGATCGCTTGGTCAAGGACATGCCACTACGCGGGATCAACACGATGGCCGACGCTAACGCTTACCCACACGGTTTCACCCGTCGAAGACACATCAACGCTGTGGGGCTGCGGCCACCGCCGATCAACCAGTCGTCGTAGTAGAAATTTTCTGATTTGGCGAGCCAATCAGCGATCGCATCAAGCGTCGTCCGGTGATTCTCAGCGTTCAGAATGAGAAGCACCTTCATTACGCCGATTGCCACACTTCCGGAACGCGATTTACCTTCAATCATTGCTCACCTTCATTCAAAGAGTGCATGCGCCGTCGGGAGCATCAGACACAGCGACAGTTTCGTAGTGGCTCAGCCAGCGGTAGCCACTAGTCGGTTGGAGAGGCCATATCCCGCTGCAGTCGACAAACTCCGCTCATCGTCACGAGATCAAGGTGCGCGGTATAGGGCTAGCGATGTCCGGTAGTTCCAGCCTCGTGCTTCTGTTAGTTGTTGGTCGTACATCCTCTGTCGATCAACCAATCCCATACTCAACGCGGCCATGGCCATATACTCTAGTACGCGCCAGTTCGCGCCGTCCCCCTTGCTGAAAGCTGCCTCGATGGCGTCCAGTGCTAATTCGAGTTCGTTGTGCTTCAGGAAATCTTCAAACTCGGAGATCTCATCCGCGCACACACCTTCGGCAGTTTCCGAGATATGGGCTCGGGCCTCACGAAGATACACCGAGGTCCTGATCCAGCTTGGGTGAAGCTCGGAATCAGCAGGCATATGATTTTCCCGTAGTTCGGACGTGCCCAATTGTCCACAATCTGGACTCAGTGGTCGAATGCACGTTCGTGGCCGAACCCGGTCTGTTGGCATCGGGGTGGCGGCCTACTGACGGGTGCCGACCCTTTGGTGCCGTTCAATTACAAGAATGCAGACGGCCGCCTTGGTGGAGGAACCGACTCTCTGGCTGTCGGCACCCACCGAGGCCTATCAACAGTGGCAGCGCACCGAAGCCGCCGGCGCCGATCGGCGCGCGTTCTCGCCCCGGTCGATCGTCCAACACGAAGAGCGGGTAGCACGGAGCAAATCTATATGGTTGGAATGTGCATTTTTTGTCCGCACCAAACGTCTGTGGTCGGAATGTAGCAATAGCAAATCTATGTGGTCGGGATGTAAAAGCCCTCAAACCGCATACTTTCTCTCCGGAGCACTCTGCAGTCGTTGCGGCGGCGCCGTATGCGTCGGCCAAGACCGGGCTCGTAGACGGTGTTTTCTTGTGACCATAAAAAATCGATAGTCAGCATTATGTCAAGTTGAATTGCTATTCGCCCCCATACCTGGGTGGGTTTCGCGCGATGCTGCGCACCATACCCACGCTCGCCGGACATGCATTATGATGCTCGCCGCGCAGGCGTACCTGCCGCTACTGCGCTGATCATTCGACTGAAGTTCTGGAGCGAGCATGCAAGACATCATCGACGGTTTTCTGCGTTTTCAGCGCGACATCTACCCGCAACGTGAGGCGCTTTTCAAACAACTCGCGACGTCACAGAACCCCAAGGCGCTGTTCGTCACGTGCTCCGACAGCCGAGTCGTACCTGAGCTGCTCACTCAGCGCGAGCCGGGCGAACTGTTCGTGATCCGCAATGCGGGCAATATCGTGCCGTCGTACGGCCCGGAACCCGGCGGCGTGTCGGCCACCGTGGAATACGCGGTCGCCGTTCTCGGCGTTCGGGATATCGTGATCTGCGGCCACTCCGATTGCGGTGCGATGGGCGCGATTTCGCGCTGCACCTGCCTCGATCATCTGCCGGCCGTGGCGAACTGGCTGCGTCATGCCGATTCCGCGAAAGTCATCAACGCCGCGCATGAATACGACTCGCCGCGCGCGAAGCTCGACGGGCTCGTGCGCGAAAACGTGATCGCGCAGCTTGCGAACCTGCGCACTCACCCTTCCGTCGCGCTTGCGCTCGAGCAAGGACGCCTGAATCTGCACGGCTGGGTCTACGACATCGAGACAGGCGGCATCGACGCGCTGGACGGCACCACCCGACATTTTGTCCCGCTGGCCGAGTCGCCCACGGTGGTCGCGGTGAACTCGCGCAATCGCGGACAGGTCTAGCCCCCGACCGGTTCGCGCCCGGTATCGGGCGCGAACACAACGCCCCGCCGAACAGAACGGGTACGCAGGCGCCGGTTGCATCGATCAGCCCCGCGCGCGTCTTGCGCCGTCGAGGCTGACGCCGTTTCGCGTGACGTGCATCGAGCAACGTCACGCGACTTCGGTCCTCGACCAGCGTCTCCGCTTCCTCTCCTTCGCAACCGTCATCGGCACGGCGCATACGGAACGCGGCGTTGCCCGCACCTAATGAGGCCGCGCATGCCGGTTGCAGTGCGGTCGCCCTAATGCGCGGTGCGCAGCAGCATCGTCGTGTCGTAACCGAGCGTCCGGGCCCGCTCAACAAGCGCCGCGGCCTGTTCAGCGGAGGGCTTCGCATCGCGCGTCAGGATCCACAGGAACCGACCCGACGGTTCACCGACGATCGACCATGAATAGTCGTCGGCGTGATCGAGCACCCAGTAATCGCCGAAAAAGAAAGGCCCGAAGAACGACACTTTCAGCTTTGCATTGCCGCTGTCGGCCACGATCTTTGCGCGCCCGTCGGAGGTTCGCGCGCGGCCGTCCGGTCCACCTTCGTGGCAGGTATTGCGCACGCCGATGAGACCGTCTTCCCGCTTCGCATATTCGGCCGTCACGCCGGCGCAGCCACGCTCGAACCGGTTCTCGTAGCGCGCGAACTCGTACCATCGGCCGACGTAGCGATCGAGATCAACGGTTCTCGCGGGCTGCGGAACGTGCGCATTGCCGCTCGGCCCGCCGGCCAGGCCTGCGCATCCCGCGAGCAGGAGTGCTGCGCCCGCAATGATCACACTCGCCGTCCGCAGCGGTCTACCAAGGGTACTTCGCTTCATTCAATGGCTCTCCAGGCACGAAACCCGGCCATTGTGCACCCAACCAACGGTGGGCTGCAGCATCCGCCGAATGTCGCGGCTGCCTGCATCCCCGTGTCCGAGTCGCTCGTATCTGGCTGAGGGTCTCACAACGCGCGTCGCCCGGCACAACGTGCAGCGGGTCGGCCGCAGATCGTTCAATCAACATGCGTCCGACAGTGCTATATTTCGCTCGACATTCACACCATGGCGATCCGCGCCACCCACTTCGCATGAGCGACACGCCGAACGGTGCCAAAGGTTTCGACCAGTCAGCCCCTTCGCGCGATGCCGATGCGGATGTGGCGCGCCGCGAACATCTGAATCGGGTGATGCTTCAGGCAGCAGCCGGCGATCAGGCGGCTTTCGCGGAGTTGTACCGGCTGACCGCGTCGCGCGTGTTCGGCACAATCGTACGCATGCTTCACGATCACGGGGAAGCCGAGGATCTCCTCCAGGAGGTCTACACGACCGCGTGGCGACGCATCGACGCGTTCGACCCGGCGCGCGGCGGCGCGATGACGTGGCTGATCACGCTGGCGCGCAACAGGACGATCGACCGTTTGCGGCAGCATCGCGACGCGCAGCTCGACGACGAACAGGTGCTGGAGCTTCCCGACGAGGATCCGACGCCCGCCGCGCTGGCGGAGGCGACGCAGGAGCGCCAGCGCCTCGAGCGCTGCCTGGCGCAACTCGATCCGCAGCAAGGCCGCGCGGTGCGCGAGGCCTTCTTCAGCGGTGCGACCTACAGTGAGCTGGCAGCGCGGCTGCGCGTGCCGCTCGGAACCATGAAGAGCTGGATCCGGCGCAGCCTGATGCAGCTGAAGGTGTGCCTGGAGCAATGAATACGCCGGCCGATCACGATTCCGAATTGCGCTGCGCAGAATACGCCCTCGGCGTGCTCGATGCAGACGCACGCCGCGAGCTGGAGCAGTCCGCCGCTCGCGACCCGGCGTTGCAAGCCACGCTCGATCGCTGGCAGCGCCGCCTCGCCCCGCTCGCGGACGACATCACGCCGGTCGACCCGCCCGCGCGAATCTGGACGAGGATCCAGCACGACCTGGGCTTCATCCCGCCGCCGCGCGCACGCCGCTCCGCGCCAGCCGGCGGATGGTGGAACAGCCTGCCACTGTGGCGCTGGGTCGGCATTGGCGCGAGCGCGGCGGCGCTGGGGCTGCTCACGGTCAATGTGATCCGGGTGGGCGAAGCGCCGCAGCGCCCCGCTGCCGTCGACAGCAGCTACATGGCGGCCACGCTCGCACAAGCGGATGGCGTTGCACGATGGACCGCCACGGTCGACTTGCGCCGTGCCCGGATGGTCGTGGTGCCCGCGAACACGCCGCCGGTCGCCGCGGATCGCTCGACGGAACTGTGGCTGATCCCGCCGAATGCGAAGCCGATCTCGCTCGGCGTATTCGCGTCGAACGCACCGGCGTCGATGACGCTGCCGCAAGCGATCGTCGCGCAACTCGGTGCACGCGCGGTGCTCGCCGTGTCGCTCGAGCCTCGCGGCGGCTCGCCGAGCGGCCAACCCACCGGGCCTGTGCTCGCCACCGGCTCGATGCACATCGCCTGACGCGCGCAACGCGCGCTCAACGCGTAAAGCGCGGCAGCGTGCCGCCCGTTGCTTTCACGCTCGACGGGATCGCGCCGCATCTCGTCGCATCCGGTTGCATCCGTTCGGTCGCCGGCTCCGTATAAGGGGATATCGCGTCCCCGGAGCCCGTATGCCCGCCGTCGCCGTTGCCCTCCTCGCCTTCGTCGGACTGATCGTGTCCTTCACGGCAGTGTGGATTACCCAATTGCATTCCCGGAACGCCGGGATGATCGATCCGGTCTGGGCCGCGACGCTCGGCTGCGTAGCCATATTCATCGCCGTGCTGGCAACCGGCTCGGAACTGAATCGCGCGCTCGTGGCCGCCGGTGGCGGCATCTGGGGGCTGCGACTCGCGCGGCACCTGTGGCGGCGCAATCGCGGGCAGCCGGAGGACCCGCGCTATCGACAGTTCCGCCTGCAGTGGGGCGACGCCGCGCCGCGCAACATGTTCTGGCTGTTCCAGTTGCAAGCGCTGATCTCCATGTTGCTGTCGGTCGCATTCTTCATCCCCGCATACAGTGCGCAAGCCCCGTCCAGGTTCGCGATTGCAGCGGCAGTCGCGATCTGGATCGCCGCCGTGGCCGGAGAGACTGCCGCCGACCGGCAACTCAAGCGGTTCCTCGCGAATGCCGACCACGGCGGCCAGGTCTGTCGCGTCGGATGGTGGCGCTATTCGCGGCACCCGAACTATTTTTTCGAGTGCGTGCACTGGCTCGCCTACACGGCCCTTGCGATCGGAATGCCGTGGGGCTGGCTGACGCTGATGCCGCCCATCCTGATGGCATGGCTGCTGCTCAAGGTATCCGGCTTGCCGCTGCTCGAAGCGCGTCTGGTGCAAACCCGGCCGGGCTACCGCGAGTACATGCGCTCGACCAGCGCCATCGTTCCGTGGCCACCGGGGCCGGCGCGCAGCCCTTCCCCCACTCGACCCGATCACCCTGAAGACCGGAGCACGCGATCATGACCGCTACCACCTCGCAACCGTCGCCGGCCTCGATGGCTGCACCCAACGACACCTGGCTGATTCGCTACTGCGAGCGCGGCTGGCTGCCGGACCGGCTGATCCGGACCGGAATGCGCGCGCTCATGCGGCAACGCCTGCGCGCCGAGCACGCGTATGACGGCGAACGGCGCGCGGCGGCCCTCGACGCACTGGTGCGCGAACTGGGCGCGAGCCCGATCGCAATCGAGACGCACGCGGCGAACACGCAGCATTACGAGGTGCCCGGCAGCTTCTTCGAGGCCCATCTCGGCCCGCGGCTCAAATATTCGTGCGGCCATTACCCGCGTGGCAACGAAACGCTGGCGCAGGCAGAGGAGGCCATGCTTGCGTTGTACGCGCAGCGCGCCGAGCTGGCGGACGGCCAGCGCATGCTCGACCTGGGATGCGGCTGGGGTTCGCTGTCGCTATGGCTCGCCGAGCGATATCCGGCGGCGCAGATCGTCGGCCTGTCGAATTCGCACGGTCAACGCCACTTCATCGAGCAACGCGCGGCGCAGCGCGGGCTGACGAATTTGCGAATCGTGACCGGCAACGTGGTGGAGTTCGACTTCGGTCCCGAGGACGCCGGTTTCGACCGCGTGCTCTCGATCGAGATGTTCGAGCATATGAAGAACTACGGGCAACTGCTCGCGAAAATCGCGCGCTGGATGGACGACGACGGCAAGCTCTTCGTGCACATCTTCGCGCACAAGCTACTCGCCTATCACTTCGCGGTGCGCGACGACACCGACTGGATGTCGCGCCATTTCTTCACGGGCGGGACGATGCCGTCGGCTGATCTGCTGCTGCGGTTCCAGGACGACGTGCGCATCGCCCGCCAATGGTGGCTCGACGGCACTCACTACGCCCGCACGGCCAATCAGTGGCTCGCGTCGCTCGACGCAGCGCGCGACCGGGTCATGCCGATTCTCGAAACGGTCTACGGCGCCGACGCCCGCATCTGGTTCCAGCGCTGGCGGATGTTCTACATGGCTGTCGCCGAGCTGTTCGGCTATGCCGACGGACAGGAATGGGGCGTCGCCCACTACCTGTTCGACAAGCGCCGGGGGCGTGCATGAGGGCCGCCCTGTTGCACCGGGTTCTCCGCCGCGTCGCCGTTGCGTTCGTGACGGTGCTCGCGATCGGGGCCGCCGGCTGCTCGGGCAGCCCGCCGAACCCGAATCCGCGCGCCGCCGTTCCGCTGTCGACGGTGCCCGTCGACTTGCCGCGCTACATGGGTCGCTGGTACGTGATCGCCAACATCCCGTATTTCGCGGAGCGCGACTTCGTCGGCAGCCGGGCCGAGTGGAGCCTGCGCGAAGACGGCCGGATCGACGACGCATTCGTCGGCCGCAAAGGCGGCTTCGATCAGCCCGAGAAGCGCTATCGGTTCGTCGACTCCGTCAAGCCCGGCAGCGGCGGTGGCGAATGGCGCGTGCGGCTGTTCTGGCCTGTGTATGTCACGCAACTGACGCTCTACGTCGACCCCGACTACCGGTACACGATCCTTGGCTACCCGGGCAAGACGCTCGGCTGGATCTTCTCGCGTGAGCCGACAATGGACGAGGCCACCTATCGCTCGCTGCTCGCCCGGCTCGATGCGATGGGTTACGACACGTCGCGCTTCAGGCGGGTGCCGCAAACACCGGACCAGATCGGCAAGCCGGGCTTCGCATCGCCCGGCGAACGCGAATGAAGGCAGCAACTGCATCCGCAGCGTGCCGTGGCTCGTATATCCGCACATGTCATTCCCGAACCTGCTCTTGTGATTGACGGAGACCATTCGCGATGCACCCGGAACTTTCAATGTCGTTGCCTGGCCGGCGGATCGCCGTCGTCGGCGCCGGCATCGCGGGCCTTGCCAGCGCGTACCTGCTTGCTCGCCGTCACCGCGTGACGCTGTTCGAGGCCGCCGACTATCTCGGCGGTCACACGCACACGGTCGACGTCGACCTCGACGGCGCACGCCACCCCGTCGACACGGGATTCCTCGTGTTCAACGACCGGACCTATCCGAACCTGATCGCGCTGTTCGACGAACTGGGCGTGGCCGCCCATTCGACCGACATGTCGTTTTCGGTTTCGGTCGACGGCGGCCGGCTCGAATGGGCCGGCAGCAACCTGAACACGGTATTCGCGCAACGCCGCAACCTGTTCTCGCCGACTTTTCTCGGGATGTTGCGCGACATCCTGCGCTTCAACGCGTCCGCGCACGATCACCTCGAATCGGCGAACCGGGAGCGCCTTTCGGTCGGGGAACTGCTCACGGCCGGCGGCTACGGCGCATCGTTCCAGCATCACTACCTGCTGCCGATGGCGGCCGCGATCTGGTCGAGCGCGGCCAACGACATCCTGCGGTTTCCGGCGGCGACGTTCCTGCGCTTCTGCCTCAATCACGCGTTGTTGCAGGTCAACAACCGGCCGCCGTGGCGGACGGTCCCGGGCGGCGCGCGCCGGTACGTCGAGCGCATCGCAGCGACGCTCGACGACGTGCGCTTGAATACGCCGGTCCGCGCGATACGGCGCGACGACGCGGGCGTGACCGTGGTCACCGACACGGCCGGTCACGAGCGGTTCGACGCGGTCGTGCTGGCTTGCCATGCGCCGACCAGCCTGCGGCTGCTCGCGGATGCCAGCGACGCCGAGCGCGAGGTGCTGGGCGCCGTGCGCTATCAGCACAACGTCGCGGTGCTGCATACCGATACGGCGTTGCTGCCGCGCCGCCGACGCGTGTGGTCGGCGTGGAACTACCTGAGCGGCCGGCCGGGGCGCAGCGGTGGCGAGTCGCCCGTGTGCGTGAGCTACCTGCTCAACCAGTTGCAGCCGCTGCCGTTCCGCTCGCCGGTCGTCGTCACGCTGAATCCGGTCGACGAGCCCGCCCCCGGCACGCAGCTCGGCCGCTACGATTACGAGCATCCGCTGCTCGACCTCGCGGCCGTCGACGCCCAGCAACGTCTGCCGGCACTGCAAGGGCCGCGTCATACGTGGTTCGCGGGAGCGTGGACGGGCTACGGCTTTCACGAGGACGGACTGAAGTCCGCGTTGCGCGTCGCCCGCGACTTCGGTGTCGCTCCGGCCTGGGCCAAGCCATGAGCGTGCCCTTTGGCCGCGACGGCACGGCCGCCCGGCTTCTCGTCGGCAACGTGATGCATGAACGGCTGCGGCCCGTGCGCCATGCGTTCACGTATCCGGTCTTCCAGGTCTGCTGCGACGTCGAACGGCTGGACGAAATCGATGGCAACTGGTTCGGTATCGATCGCTGGCGCCCGCTCGGACTCGCGTTGCGTGACTACGGCCCGCGCGACGGCCGCGCGCTCGGCCCGTGGATGCGCGATGTCCTTGCGCACGCCGGCATTCCAGCCGACGGCCCGATCTGGCTGCAGACGATTCCGCGCATCTTCGGCTACGCGTTCAACCCGGTGAGCTTCTGGTACTGCTACGACCGCGCGGGCCGGCTTCGCGCGCTGTACGCCGATGTGCGCAACACGTTCGGTGCGCACCACGGCTACCTGATGAGTGCGATGCACCACGCGCCGATCGACGCCGACACCGTGCTCGTCTGCCGCAAGACGTTTCATGTCTCGCCGTTTTGCGACGTCGTCGGGGATTACGCGTTTCGCGTGCGTCAGCGCGGCGATCATCTGAGCGTGGCGATCGACTATCGCGACGACGACGGTCTGCTGCTGCGCACGGCAATCGGCATGCGGTCCGCGCCGCTGACGGCGGCACGCGCGTGGCGCGCGCTGGCCCGGCAGCCGCTTAACGCGATCAACGTCGTCATTCGCATTCATTGGCAAGCGCTGCGGCTGTGGCTCGCGCGCGTGCCGTTCTATGGCAAGACGCCCCCCGGCCGTTCTGCCGCTGCCGATTCGCCATTGTCCCGTTCGCCGGGCGCGTCGCCACGCGGCCGCTCGGCGATGTCCGATCACGAGGCTCGTCCATGACCTTGCTGCGCCTGCTGTCTCCCGCATCGCAACCGGCGATGCCGCTCTCGGCCCGGTTGTTCATCGCGCTGCTACGACAAATCCGCGACGGTCACCTGACGCTTGTAACGCCCGAAGGCGCGCAGCATGTGTTCGGCGATCCGCACTGCCAGCCGGCCGCGACGCTGCAGGTCCGCGACTGGCGGGCGTGCCGTGCGATCCTGCGCGCGGGCGACATCGGATTCGCGGAAGCGTATCGCGCCGGCTGGATCGACACGCCCGAACTCGTCGCGCTGCTGCGCCTCGCGATCCGCAATCAGCCGGTGATCGCGAAGACGGTGACCGGCGGCCGCCTGGCACGCGTCTGGTACGCGCTGCGTCACCGGCTGAGGATGAATACGCGGGCCGGCAGCCGCCGCAACATCCACGCGCACTACGATCTCGGCAACGACTTTTACGGGTTGTGGCTCGACGACACGTGGACGTATTCGAGCGCATGCTTCGACGGCGACGCGCAGCGTTCGCTCGCCGACGCGCAAACGGCGAAGTATCAGCGCATCGTCGATTCGCTCGGCCTGCGCGCGGGCATGCGCGTGCTCGAGATCGGGTGCGGCTGGGGCGGCTTCGCCGTGCATGCCGCACGGCAAGGCATCCGCGTGCATGGCGTCACCATCTCGCAGGCGCAATACACACTGGCCCGCGAGCGCATCGCGCGCGCCGGGCTGTCCGATCGGGTCACGCTCGAATTGCGCGACTATCGCGACGTCGACGGCCAATACGATGCGATCGTGTCGATCGAGATGTTCGAGGCCGTGGGCGAAACGTTCTGGCCGGTGTATTTCGACACGCTCAGGCAGCGCCTGAAGCCCGGTGCTCGCGCGCTGATTCAATCGATCACGATCGTCGAGTCACAATTCGAGGCTTACCGCGCGTCGAGCGACTTCATCCGCGAGTTCATCTTTCCCGGCGGGATGCTGCCGAGCCCGGAGCGCTTCGTCGATGCCGCGCGGCGGGCCGGCTTGGCCGCCGAACCGGTGCTCGCGTTCGGCGACGACTACGCACGCACGCTGCGCACCTGGCGGGCCACGTTCGAGGCACGCATCGACTCGGTGCGCGCGCAACGGTTCGACGAGACGTTCATTCGCACCTGGCGCCTCTATCTCGCCTATTGCGAAGCGGGATTTGCCGAGCGGCGAACCGACGTGATGCATTTCATCGTGTCGTCGGGCGGCTGACATGAGGCGCCGGCTTGCGTTGCTTGCCGCTGCCGCGGCGCTGGCTGCACCGCTGTCCGCCGGCGCGAGCTGCGTCGACGATATCGCATCGGCGCGACTGATCGGATCCGGCCGGTTCTGCATACTGGGCATCTGTCTGTACGACGCTCAGCTTTGGGCGCCCCGGTCTCCCGGCGCGTTCGACACGCCGTTTGCGTTGTCGCTGGCCTACCGTCACGACGTGAAAGGCGAGCGGCTCGTCTCGACGGGCATGGACGAGATCGAGCGCCTCGCACCCGCGCCGTTGCCGGCTGCGACACTCGATGCATGGCGCCGCGATATCGAACGGGCGTTTACCGACGTATCGCGCGGCGACGTGCTTTGCGGCGTGTATTTTCCCGAGCGCGGCGCACGCTTCTACACCAACGGCCGCCTCACGGCCGACGTGACCGACCCGGCGTTCGCGCGCGCGTTCTTCGCGATCTGGCTCGACCCGCGCACGCGGGCAAAATCGTTGCGCCGTCAGCTGCTGGGCGACGATGCGCGCTGATTCGATGGTGAGCGATGGTGAGCGATGGTGAGCGGTGCATCGTATCGATGCCGACAGCATCGATCGACGGGACAGTTCGCCAGTGATCCTTCTCTACGCGTGATTCGCGATGGCCAACAAGACGCACTTGCCTGACAAGATATGCGAGACCTGCGGCTTGCCTTTCAGCTGGAGAAAGAAATGGAAGGCGGTCTGGGGCGAAGTCCGATATTGCTCGGAGCGTTGCCGCCGGAATCGGCGGTCGCCCTCCGGCATGAAGACGAACGCTTCAGGCCGTTGAATTCGCATTGATGAGCCGATCGCGAGCAGCGCGCGGGCCGGGATAGCGCTTCGATCGGGCCGAGACGGAATGCTCGCCCTGCTTCGGTTCACCGGGATCGATCGGCGCCGGTGCGCGCAGGCGCGCTCGTCAGCGCGGCCCATCCCCCTTCCCCACGGCCGTCTGGTTTGGAGCATGCACGGTCGCCTCCAGGCGAGTCACTCCACCCCGCATCAGCTTGTATGACGCTTGCGTGAAAGCGCGGTCATGTTCGCTTGCGCGAACGGCCGTGTTCCGACGCGTTGACGCACAAAAGTGAGACACGATGGATGCGCGCATTGAATTTGCACACTTATAGGCGCACATTGTGGCCCGTCTAGGCATCGAATTGCTGCCAATTCGATGACGTCGAAAGGCGTTTCGCGCGCATTATTTCTATGCAACTCCCTCCTCGTAATGAGCGTTAGTGCACTGATAACGCCATTTTCCGACCCTGACTGGACGCTTGACGCAAAAATTTCCGGTACAAATTATTCTATGAGTCGAGTTTATGCTTCACTTTCCCGAAAATTTGCATACAATCCCAGCTGTGACGCATCAATCGACCGAGGGAGGCCCCGTGCTAACACGCAATCACGACATCAAGCCGCGCCGGTTCCCGGCCTGTCCGGCTTCATTGATGGCGCGCGTGGCCGTCGCCACGGCACGCAGCCCGTCACACCAGCCCGGTGCGGCGCCCGGCCGGCCGGTTGCATCGCGCTTGCGGGTCGCCGCGCAGCAACGCGGCAATCGCTGTCGGTGCCGCTCGCCGCAGGTGACCGTCCGGTGTTCAAGCGCCGGTCTGAACGGCGCACTGCCTGAACGGCGATCGAACACCATCGCGGCTGGCGCGTGCCCGACGCTGCTCGTCACGGGCGGCCTGACTGCATCCGACGAAACGGTCGAGCGAGTCGGCCTGCACGTCAGCGAGCGTGTCGAATCGGTGTCGCGGGCGCTGCGGCAGCCCGGCCTCGATGTCGACGCCCTGATCGCCGAGGTCTCGTCGTTGCACGTGGATCTGGCGAATCAGTTCGTGTTGCTGGCGCAGGCGCGCCGTGTCCGCGCGGCCGCGATCGTCTATGAGCACGGCAGCGCGCAAGCCCTATCGGTGGTTCGCCTTGCAGGCTTCCACCTGTTTCGCTCGGTCGGCGGCCGCATCGACGAGGCGCTCGTGCTGGCGAAGCTGCAACAATCCGTCGCCCTCACGTTCGCGGCGAAGCTGGTGGAGAACGACCCGATATTGCGGTTCCTCCGGGACGTCGACGGCTGGGCCCCGGCAACGCCGATGGGTCCGTCGTGCGCGATCAGAGCCGGATCTCCGGTGACGCTGCCGGGTCGCCATGTACGCCGGTGCGCACGCAGGTGAGCGTCACCCGATGGATGCGTCGCCGAAATGGCGGCAGCGTCCACACGGTTTTTACCCACGGAACACAAGTCAATCATCGCATCGTCTCAGTCGTGATCCATCGCAGCACCACCTAACCTCGAGAAACGAACCGAAATGGGAAATCTGATCGACGCTCCCGAGCACACCTTGACTGCGATCGACGAGGGCATCCCTCTGTCGCACATCATTCGTCGTCGGCTTGAGAACGCGGGCGCGCGCTTCCATGCAAACGACAACATCGCCGCGCACCTGCGCGACGGCGAGCTGGATGCGTTGCAAAACGAAGTCGCGCAGGGAATGGAAGCCGTGCTGCGCTCGCTCGTGATCGACGTCGACAACGACCACAACACCCGCGAAACCGCGCGGCGCGTCGCGAAGATGTTCATCCGTGAAGTGTTCGCAGGCCGCTACGACGCGGCGCCGTCCGTCACCGAGTTCCCGAACGTCGAGCGGCTGGACGAGTTGCTGATCGTCGGGCCGCTGCGCGTGCGCAGCGCCTGCTCGCATCATCTTTGCCCGATCATGGGCCGCATCTGGATCGGCGTGCTGCCCAGCGCCACGTCGAATCTGATCGGCCTGTCGAAGTATGGAAGGCTGGTGAACTGGGTCATGACGCGCCCGCAGATCCAGGAAGAAGCGGTCAAGCAGATTGCCGACCTCCTCGAATCGCGCATCTCGCCCGACGGGCTTGCCGTCGTGCTCGAGGCTGAGCACTTCTGCATGCATTGGCGCGGCACCAAGGACGACCAGGCAAAAATGACCAACAGCGTGATGCGCGGAAAATTTCTCGCGGACGCGTCGCTTCGCCGCGAGTTTCTCGCCTTGTTGTCCGGAAAGAATGCGTAAAGCGCGCGGCAGGCATTCGCGACGAATGCGCCGGCGCAGTGCTTGGTCATGATCCGCGTCCGCTCGTCACCGCGGGCGCGCAACAGCAGGAAGCTCAAAGCCATGCGGAGTTCCCGATGAACTGGTCGCACGATTCACTCCGCCCGTCCGCCGGCCAGGGTCGATCGACGACGCTGCAGTCAGGCAGGCAGCAGCGCCGGGGCGCGTCCCGCGGGAGGTCACGCCCGGGCGGCAGAACCGAGTTCACCGCCGATGCGGTCGTTCAGCCCGATGAAGCC
The DNA here is from genome assembly GCF_003858025.1 of Burkholderia sp. Bp9004. Classification (NCBI taxonomy): domain Bacteria; kingdom Pseudomonadati; phylum Pseudomonadota; class Betaproteobacteria; order Burkholderiales; family Burkholderiaceae; genus Burkholderia; species Burkholderia sp. Bp9004. The sequence goes on from NZ_QTQD01000061.1 coordinate 16,264, forward strand.
TCCGACGCGCATGCGGAACTCGACCAATTGCTGTCTCGCGTCGCCGCCGGCGACGAGCACGCGTTCGCGCAGCTGTATCGATTGACGGCGGCGCGGCTGTACGGCGCGATCGTCCGGATGATCCGCGACCGCCATGAAGCGGAAGACCTGCTTCAGGACGTGTTCACGACGGCGTGGCGTCGTGCCGATTCATTCGACGCCAGACGCGGCACGGCGATGACATGGCTGATGACGCTCGCGCGCAATCGGACCATCGACCGGATCAGGCAGCACCGCGAGGTGCCGCTCGATGACGAGCTGGCGCTGTCGATCCCCGACGAAAGCCCGACGCCCGACCTCGGCGCGCAGGCGAGCCAGGAGCGGCAGCGGCTGGAGCGCGGGCTCGCGCATCTGGGCGAGCGCCAGGCGTATGTGCTGCGGGAAGCGTTTCACAGCGGCGCATCGTATGCGGAGCTGGCCGAGCGCATGCAGGTGCCGCTCGGCACGATGAAGAGCTGGATTCGCCGCAGCCTGATGCGACTCAAAATCTATCTCGAGCAATGAGCGGGCGAGTCACTTCTCGGTTCGATCGCGTTACGCGAGGCGGACCAAGCGACGGCTGCGATACGCGCAGCCGTTGAATCGATATTTGTAGCGGCGGGAGCCGAGTATTGCGCGCCAGTTCGCCGATCCTTCGAAGATCGGAAACGTGCCGTCACCATTGCGCGCCGTGTGGATAACGAACGATCGTCAATCGAGCGGCAACATACCCGGGCAACATGCGCCCGGCGATCGTAGCGCAGATGCGCATGTGTACCCCACCCGAGCCGAGGGTGCCCATCGACACCCCCGCCATTTCACGCGCGCCGAGATCTCATAGCGCGCGACGAACCATCAGTTCCTTGATCTTGCCGATCGCCTTCGTCGGGTTCAGGCCCTTCGGGCAAACGTCGACGCAGTTCATGATCGTGTGGCAACGGAACAGACGGTACGGGTCTTCCAGGTTGTCGAGGCGCTCGCCGGTGGCCGTGTCGCGGCTGTCCGCGATGAAGCGGTACGCCTGCAGCAGGCCGGCCGGGCCGACGAACTTGTCCGGGTTCCACCAGAAGCTCGGGCACGACGTCGAGCAGCTCGCGCACAGAATGCACTCGTACACGCCGTCGAGCTCGTCGCGCTCTTCCGGCGACTGGAGGCGTTCCTTCTCCGGCGGCGGCGCGTCGTTGATCAGGTACGGCTTGATCGAGTGATACTGGTTGAAGAAGTGCGTCATGTCGACGATCAGGTCGCGCACGAC
>NZ_QTQD01000062.1:0-11258 GCF_003858025.1 Burkholderia sp. Bp9004
TCACTCTCGTACGCCAGCGTGTCACCATCCCACCCGAACACCGTCCGCTCGCCGTTCAACTCCTTCGCAATACGCCGACCGAACGCATCATAGAAATACCGCGCGCGACTCTGCCGCGACGTCTCGGCAACCCGCGCGGATAGCAATCGATTGAATTCATCCCACTCGTATTCCTGCTCACCCGCAGGCGTGCGCTTGCGCACGAGATTCCCGCGCGCGTCGTACTCGAAGTGCATCCCCGCATACGTCTTCAGCAAGTTACCGAGCACCTTCGGCACCTCAACCGGCAACGTGCTGTCCGGCCGCACCGGACTCGGACGCGACGCAGGCGTCTCCGCAGTCCGCGCCGGATCGATGATGTTGCTCGCCGGATCGAACGCGAACCGTTCCTTCGCGATGGGACTGATCGCCTCGATCAGCCGTCCGACGGGATCATATCGATAGTCGGTCCCGCCCTTGCGGCTGTCCTCGATTCGCGACAACTGCCCCGCCGCGTCATAGCGATACCGCCGCTCGGCGAGCGGCGCAGGTGACGTCGATCGCTGGATCGACTGCTGCAACACGCGTCCCGCCGGATCGTAGTGCGTGCGCTGCCCGACCTTGCTCGACAGCACGCGCACCGTCTCGCGATGAAGATCATCGCGCTCGAACTGCACGCGGTCCTCGCCGTCGAGCAGCATCCCGTGCACATGCCCCGAGCCATACAGCAACCAGTCGACGACATGCCCGTCCGGCCGAACGGTACGCCACCGGTTGCCGAGTTCATCGTATTCGTGATGCCATACGTAGCTGCGCCGGTCACCGAACAGATCGTAGGCGTGATGTTCACGCACGAGATTGCCAACCGGATCGAAGAAGAACTGCACGCGGCTGTATCGGTTCACCGCGTCGATCAACCTGCCGCTCGGATCGTAGGCAAACCGTTCCTCGCTTTCCCCGGCGACACGCTTCAGCAGACGGCCATTTGCATCGATTTCGACCGAAGTCAGGCAGCCCGCTTCATCGATCGAAACAAGACTGCCGCTGTCCGGATCGTACTGGTAACGCGTCGACTTGCCGTCGAAGCCGATTTCCTCGATCAGCCGACCTGCCGGATCGTAGTGGAACTGATACGTCGCAAAGTTCGCATCGGTCAGCGCGGACAAGCGGCCGAGACGGTCATAACGATACGCAACCGTCTGCCCGAGCACATCGGCGCGACTCGCAATGCGACCGACCGCATCGTAGGCATATCGCGTCGACCGATTGAGCTGATCCGTATGAGCGAGCAATCGCCCTTCGGCATCGTGTTGCACATGTTCGACACCGGCTGGCGAACGAATCGCCGTCAACCGGCCGTTCGGGCCATATGCATAAGCAACGACGCCACCGGACGCGTCCTTTTTCTCGATCACACGCCCTATATCGTCGTAGCGCCACGCCGTCTTCTTTCCGGAGCAGTCCGTGTAGCTGGTCAATTGCCCGGCGGAGTTGTATTCGAGTGCCTTCGATCCGCCTTTGGCATCGGTGATCTGTGTCGGCAGTCCCTTGTCGTTATAGCTGTACTTCGTAGCGTGCTCGAGCGGATCGATTTCCTCGACGAGATTGCCAACATCGTCGTACTTGCGCTGCCAGACATGCCCATTCGGATCGACGAGCCGGATCATCTGATCCTTGTCGTCATATGCCATTTCGACAATGCTGCCGTCAGCGCGCTCGTGCCACGTCCGGTTACCGCGCGCGTCGTAACGCATCTGCTCGATGCTGCCGTCCTGCAGAATATGCAACGTCAGATTGTTGTGCTCGTCGCGCCTGAACCACTCTTCGTTTCCATCCGGATAGGCGATCCGATAAACGTAGCCCTTGATGTTGAAGTAATAACGCGTCGTCTGACCGAGCGCATCGGTTACGTAGGTCAATCGAATGTTCGGGTGCCACGCAAGACGGATATCGAGACTGCCATCGTCCGCGTACTCACGCACGCATTTCGCATTCGCGTTGTCGTCAGCGTCCGCGCCGTCCCATTCAAGCGACATCCCGCGGCCGGTGCGATCGGTATAACGCGTCACGAGATGTCGGTCGTACTGGTAGTTCCACGCGTTGCCGTGCCGATCGGTTGCACGGATGAGATCGGCCGCTTCGTCATAGGCGTAACTTGCGAGCGTGCGGCGCTTGCCATCCTCGATCACCTGCTCGATCAGGACGATCCGACCTTGCTTGTCGTGCTCGAACGAGAGCACGTTGCCATTCGCGTCAATCAGGCGCGCCACGCGGTCGCGCGCATCGTAGTCGAGCGTGATCGTGTTGCCCGCGCGATCTTTCTGCATCGCGAGCCGGAACGCGTCGCCACGCCGCTCGTATACGTGCAACTCGTCATGACCGTACGCGATCGTCACCCACGTATCGTCTAGTCGCGACAGCGTCAGGTTTTCCGAGAGATCGTCATGCACGCTTCCGGATGCCAGCGCGCGATATTCAATGCTGCGGCCGCTGGCATCACGGTAGAACCATGTATCGCCTTCGACATCGATGCGCGTCGTGTACGGCGTAATCCATCGCGCGCCAAGTTCCCGAGTGTCATATGCAGACAGGCGTGACCGATAAGTACGCGCCCAGACAAGCGGCAATGCGCCGGGCAGTTCAAAGTCCGTATGCGTGAACGTCTCATCGCCGAACGCAAAATCGATCGATCCGGTCGACGCGCCAATCCCGCAACTTTTGCAGGGGCTCTGGCCAGCACCTTCCGGATGCACATGCTGTTCGGTCGCACCCACCGGCTCCTGCGGGCGGTCATGCTGTGCCCGTCCCTTGCCGCCGGGTGGCACGTCGGCGGTCTTTTCACGAAGCTTGCCGCCCGCACGCACCCTCGCCACGGCCTCGATCACTTGCGCGATCAGCCAGAGCATCTTGCCTTCTTCGCTGCCATTCAGATCGCGGATTGCCTTCGCGACTTTCGGTGCTTCGGTCTTCAGGAACGCGACGATATCGCGAAACGGTTGAAGCCACGAATCCGGCGCAAGCCTCGCAGCGGTCCCGACCGTCGCGTTCCCGGCTTCCTTCCCTAACGCGATCGAACCTTCGTAACCGTACTCGAACGCATCGACCACGATCATCGGGTTGTACCAGGATCGCTCGTCCATCTTCCGCGCGATCTGCTGTGTACGTCGCACGTTCGCACTGCTGTCGAAAATTTGCCCTTTGAGGGCAAGCTCCAATCCGCTGGCAATACCGACCATCAACTCCTGCGCCTTGGCCGCGCAGTCATTCAGCAAGTCGACTAGAACCTCCTGCAACGTCTTCAGGAAGTTCTCGATTTCCGTCGCGGCCGCGGCGTTGACGTGCGTAACGAGCACGTTGATGATCGCGGCCCCGAGATTGCCGCGCGACACCAGCAACTGATTGCGCACGAGCGCCAACAACGGTCGCGCCGACAGGCGAAACGATGCCAGCGGCGGCGGTACCGGAATGACCCCGATCAGGTTGATCGCGAGTCCAAGGTAATCGAGCAGATCGGCGTGCCGCTTCTCGACGATCATCACGATGTCGCACACTGCATCGTAGAACGCCATCAGGTTGCCGATAATCGGCACGGCACTGGCGACGGTTTTGAGGTCCTCGAACGAAATGTGATTGCCGCTGATCTTGAGCAACCACTTATTGAAACGGTCGCCCCCCGCCGCCACGTCTTTCGGCGAAATATCGCTGAGCCAGGAAACAGCCTGTTCCTTCTCTGCGCCCGGTGGAAGTTGTTGTGCCATGTCGTTGTTCGTTCAATTCGCTTTTTTTCAAGACGGCTGACAAGCCGCTCTCTCAGGATTTCAACGGTCCGCCAAACCCGCTCGTCGGCAGCTTCATGCCCGTCGCGCCTGCGGCCGACGCCACGGTCGTGGCGCCCTTGCCCGCGATACTCGCGACGCCCGGCAATGCGCCTTGCAACGCCCCGGACGCCGCATTCGCCGCCGGCGCGGCCAGCGCGGCAAGGCCGCCCTGACGTGCGGCCTGCACCATCCCGGCCACCTGCTTCGCCGCACCGCTAAGGCTCGACGCCGTCTGCAACGCCGACGCAAAGCCGGCCCCACCCAACGCGGTCGCCGCAGCCGGCAATGCAGAACTGGCGAGACCGCCAAGGGCAGCACCCGCGCCGCCGCCGCTCACCAGCCCCATTGCTGCTGTCGTCGCGGCCGGCGCCATCCCCTGCAGCTGGCTCGCGAGCTGCCCGCTAGCTGCCGCCTGCGCGGCCTCCGGCGACGGTTGCACGGGCTCCGCCGGCCACTTCACCTGCTTGAAATAGTTCGCTGGCTGATCCGACTCGCGCGGGTCCTTGCCGAACTCGACGCGCACCGCCCCCGGCGGCAAACCACTCACAACCGTGTAGCCGCTGTTGTCGAGTGCGCCTTTTTTCAGCACGGCGCCGTTCACGTCTCTCACCGTGAACAGCCCGCCTTTGACCGCCTCGCCGTTCACGTACTTGTGGAACAGTTCGAGCTGCCCCGGCTGATCCGGCCTCGGGCTCGGCAACGGATAACCCATGCTCGCCGGCCCCGCGAACGTATGAGATGCCCCCTTCACATCAACCGCGCCCGGCGTATGAATCTCGATGTTGCCGTCCTTGATGCGGATATACCCGCCGCCGCTCGTCAGCAGAATCCCCTGATCGGCGGCGATCTCGATCCGATCAGTTGCGGACACAACCTTCACCGCCTTCTGCGCAGTCACCTCGACGTTGTCCGACTGCGCCTGGATCTCGACCTTGCCCTTGCCCGCGAACAGCTTCATCCCCGCGTTCTGCACGAACAGGCTCAGCTTCTGCCCGATGCTGCCGATCAGCGACTTGCCCGCCGCGACATGCACGCTCTGCCCGCTCGCGACGTTCACGTGATCGTTCGCGACCAGGTGCAGCGACTGCTGCGTCGACATCGCGATTCCCGACGGGCTGCCGAACAGCATCACTGGCTCCTTGAACGCATTCGCGTTGCCCGTGCCGCCGCCTGCCGTGCGTCCGCCGGACGCGCTGCCCGATGCGCTGTCCTGCGTCGCGTCGGTGAACGCGCGCATCGTGTCGTGTGCTTCCTTGAGACTTTCCGCCTGATGCTGCTCGCTCACGCCCGACATCGCTTCGACGAGGCTCTCGCCCGTCACGAGCTGCTGCTGCGCTTCCTTCACGTCCAGCGGCTGGCTGTTCGGTGCCTTCGGATGGGTGGTGACGTACAGCCCTTGGCTCGCCCGCACCGCGCCGTATGCGTCCGAGCGCAGATCGAAGCCGCTGCCCAGGTACGATCCGCGCGAATTGCCGTTCTGGTCGATGATGTAGCCCAGATGCAGCAGGCTGTTCGCGCTGCTGCTCATCAGCTGCACGCGGTTCTGCCCCGTCGCGTCGTCCATCACGAGCTGGTTGTAGCCGCTGCCCGAATACTCTTTCGACCGGTAGCCGGACAGAATCCCGTCGCTATGCCACTGCGGCTGGTTCGCGCCGTTGTACACGCGACCGACCGCGAGCGGCCGGTCGCAGTCGCCGCCGACGTAGTCGATCAGCACTTCCTCGCCGATGCGCGGCACATGCACGCCGCCATAGCCGCCACCGGTATCCGACTGAACGACGCGCACCCAGCACGACGCGTTCTCGTTGCCCGGATTGAGGCGATCCCAGACGAACTGCACGCGAATCCGGTTCAGCTCGTCGGTATAGACTTCCTCGCCCTGCGGCCCGACGACGATCGCCGTCTCGAGATGCATCTTCGGCTTCTCGTGTTCGAACGGGCTGCGATACGGCACGCTCACGCGCTGCGCTTCGACCTCGACGAGATAGAAGCCGACCGAACCATCGTCATGCGGCACGCGAAACGCCGGATCGGCACCGTAACCTTCCTGCGCTTGCATCAGCGCGTCGCGCAAGCTGTACGGAAAGTCCGCGCTGCTGCTCGCCACGGGCAGATTGTTCTCGATCCACCATTCGACGCCGATCGCCGCGAATTCGCGCTGGTCGGCCGGATCGCGATCATGTTCGGGATGGTCCGACAGCGTGAAGCGCCGGCCCGCATCGATTGCGCGCACGCCACCCGCGCCATGGAAGCGCTTTGCCAGCGACTCCCATTCCTCCATCCGCACCTTCGTCAGATGGTCACCGCGCGTCTGGTCCAGATACGTGTAGGCACCGGTGTACTCGTACACTTCGAGCTGGTCGGGCAATTCACCTTGGCCACTCATCGTCGGCAGCGACGTGCCCTTCGGGTTCGACGGCTGCGACGGATTCTTGTAGTCGAACGTGCGTGTCGTTCGGGTCACGCTCTGCAGCGTGCGCGAGCCCGACCATTGCGTGAACGCGTCGGCTTCGCTCGCCGCGCCGCCGCGGTAGAAGCGCACGGATTCCGGCGACAGCGGCGCGAACGCCTGCAGGTTGTCGGTGATGACGAGCGTATGCGTCTTGCCGTCGTCGGCCTGCTGCCATGTGCTGTAGAGGCCTTCGCTTTCCATGAGCCGATGCACGAAATGCCAGTCGGTGTCGTGCTGGCGCGTGTACGACCGGTTCGGCAACGGTTTCGACAGCGCGAACCGGAAATACCCCTGCGCCTGCGGATGCTTGTTCAGCACATCGCTGATGATCTGATCGACGGTCGTATCGTTCCAGAGCCGCTGGTCGCGACGGAACTTCAGGAAATGCGTGAAATCGGCGAACGTAAGCTGATAGGTCGTGAGCCCGCCGTCGGCGCCAAGGCGGCGCGCGGTGTGGACGTATCCGTTGATCGGCCGGTAGCTGCGACCCCCCTGCTGGATCCACAACGTGACGGGCTGCGCGATCAGCTTTTTAAGCTCCAGATCACTATCGGTCGACAGCACATCGAGCGTGAACTCGTACGCACGCCCGACGCGCGAATGGCCGACCGCCCGCTGCACGGTCAGCACATTCGGGCCCAGCGGCGTATCGAGCTTCAGCAGCCGGTCCTGCTGAAGCAACCCGCCGCGCAATGCGGCAACAGTGTTCTGCATGTTCATGGCAACGGCCTTTTCTTCTTTTGACGCGCCCTCGGATGGCGCGCTATGCGATTTCGCTCGCGCGATTTTACAGACAAATTACTGCGAGACTCCGAAAAATGAACTGATTTAAAAGGGTTTTTCAAGCGTATTCCGAGCGGCCCGCTCGAACCGTTCGAACGCTTGTTCGACACGGACGCGCCATGACGTCACGCCGAACTGCTCACGCATGGCCCGCTGAAATCGATGCAATCAGGGCCAATTCGACTTCCGGCGCGGCCCGGTTGCGAGTAGTGTCTACGTGCCCGTATTCCGGCCCAGTCCGGGCACGACCGATGCCCGGCGCTCGATTACCACACTGAACACTGGAGATCTGCGATGAAACGTTCGAAGTTCCTGCTGTCGGGCCTGCTGCTCGCGTCGGCCCTCGGTTTCACGGCCGTTGCCGCCCATGCGGAAGACCTGCTCGACTCGGTGAAGAAAGCCGGCGTGCTGCGCGTCGGCCTCGAAGGCACGTATCCGCCGTTCAACTCGCGCGGCACGTCGGGACAGCTCGAGGGCTTCGACGTCGATGTCGCCAATGCCGTTGCCGGCAAGCTCGGCGTGAAGACGCAATTCGTCCCGACCGAATGGAGCGGGATCATTGCGGGGCTGCAGGCCGGCAAGTTCGACGTGATCGTCAACCAGGTCACGATCACGCCGCAGCGCAAGGAAGCGCTCGACTTCAGCGAGCCGTACACGTACTCGGCAGCGCAGCTGATTCAGCGCAAGGACGACACGCGCAACTTCAAGTCGCTCGAGGATTTCAAGGGCAAGAAGCTCGGCGTGACGCTCGGCACCAACTACGACCAGATGGCACGCAGCGTGCCGGGCATCGAGGTGCAGACGTATCCCGGCGCGCCGGAAAAGCTGCGTGACCTCGCCGCGGGCCGGATCGAGGCGACGCTCGACGACCGCCTGATGCTGCCGTACATGATCAAGACGTCGAACCTGCCGCTGCGCTCGGGCGCGGTGCTCAACGGCGGCAAGCAGGAGATGGCGATCCCGTTCCGCAAGGGCAATCCGAAGTTCGAGAAGGCGATCAACGATGCGCTGGAGTCGCTGCGCAAGGACGGCTCGTTGAAGAAGATCTCGATGCACTGGTTCGGCAGCGACGTGACGGTGCCGGTCGCGCAGTAAGCGGTTCGCCGCGCTTGCGTTGCGTCACGTCCTTCGCTGCGGCGAAGGCGTGACGCGCAACTGCATTACTCTTCCCTTCCCCTCAAGCCGCTTCGTCGAAGCGCGCAAGCAGCATCTGGCCGATCGGCGTCAGCGCCGGACGCGCGGCCACCGCACTCACACGTACCTGCGTATCGTCGACGAGCCGCTTTTCGACGAGTACCGCGAACGCCGGATTCGACGGGTCGACACTGTCCGGTGCGCGGGCAATGCGCAGCAGCATCGAGAATTCGTGCGGACTCAGCATGGTCCTTGTCTCCTGATCGTCCGCGATCCGGTTCGAATCGGCGTCGATCGTCTCTTTTGATGAAATGGCCCGAAGGCATGTGAATGCGAAAGTGCGCGGCCGTTTGCGACGAGGGTACGTCGTCGCGAGGAGCCAGCCGCTCCCTGAGCGGCGCGACGTCATCGGATCCGCTGGATGCGTACGTCACGGCAGGGACGTGCAACGTTATTGGGCCATCGTGACGCGGCCGTGACAGCAAAGCAGGAGCGCACATCTGGCCGACCGATACCGACGACCGCGCTCATGCCGACGGCAGATTGGTCGTTTGCAGGCATTGTCTGGATGACTGGCTGCGGCGCCAAGGCATCGCTTGGAGCGGCATTGCAACCGGGTGAATGCGCCTCTCCTGACAAGCGGTGGCGCGGGCCGGCCGGCAACGTACGGCACCGAGTCGAGAAATCCCGAATGCTTGCGTCCGCACATGCATGCGCTGACGCGGGCTTGCCATGCGCCCCGCGTCAGATTTGTCGGCTCGCGACGCTGAAACGACGAAGGGCCCGGAGAAAAAATCTCCCGGCCCTTCGTTCAATTTGGAGCAGTCGCAGGACTCGAACCCGCCACCTGATGCTTACAAAGCACTCGAACGATCAAGCAAACTCAATCACTTACGCAAATTTCGCGTTACCAAAGTACCGAATTCGACGGTGTTCTCAGCCATATCTGACGGGCATCGTGACATCGATTGAAAACGCGCCGATATACGTCAAGCAGGGACAGCTTGATATATCAGCGCGCGCTCCACTTCCATCGTGTAAAAAATTTCATTCACACTGCGGCCTGCTCAAAACCAATCACGATCAACCGAATCAACGCGAGGACGATCAAGATCGAAAGAACAAAGCACATCAGGGGCACGGCAAGGTTCGATCTCGGCCTCCCTTTCGCATCGAATTGGACGAAGTGAAGTAAAGATGGGTGGCGTTTGGCGCGAAATGGGAGGATGGCAAATGACGCGAGCGTGATCGCAAATGCAGCGTTCCTGATATTAGACGTCGATGCCGACTGGTGAATTTCACGGCGAAACGCCACGAAATAGAAAAACGTGACGATACCAACTATCAAAATCGCATCAATCGCATACCCCGCAGCTTTCTTCACGTCATACTCCTTACCGAACCCGTCGCATTCGCTTAAACGCAGTTGCTCCGTCGGTCCACGCCCCGGACGTCGTGAAAAGTGTAGGCTGACTTGGATACCGATTCAGATCTCGTTTGTAAAGGCTGTCCCTGCGACGCGACTCCAACCGGCACGCTCGCGATTCGTCAAGGCGCTCCGGTAATCGGAATGCCTTGTTGCATGCGTTGCGCAGTTCCAGTTGATGACGAAGAAAGATTCGCAAAGACGGGATAGCAACCCGAGAACCACTAGACACTGTCCGACCGGCAGCGGTGATTGTTGCCTAGACTATGTGGTCTAGCGGAGTCGCAGCTTGTGAACATACTCGTGCGCCCGCGGATGATGAAGACGAACGTCCGCACCGAATGCTCGGCCCCGCCACTGGCTCGATTTCCGGACTGTCACGCAAAAGCTGAATTGGAAACGCGAAGGGGCTACGCAAACATCGCGTAACCCCTTGCTAGATATGGTGCCGGCTGCAGGACTCGAACCCGCCACCTGATGATTACAAATTTTCAATTAAATCAATAAGTTACTGATATTTAACGGAAAGTGGCCGTAACGCAGCACAACACAAAGTACTTTATATTCAGCAACTTAGCGTAAGTGAGCGAAAGCTAAAAAAACGTTTCGATGTACCATCATCGTACCGGAAACACCGCTAGACCAACCGATCAAACGTCCATGATCCGCTGCCAATTGCATCCACATGCCGACCTATCTCGCTCCGGCCATAAACCGACTGCACGGTTAGCATAATGGCCATTCCAAGCAACCTTGCGTCGCTACACAACCACGAAGAAGCCATCCGCGCCGACAGCCTTTCAGCAATTGCTGCAGACGTGGCTCTATCGGACCATCTACAAGCCGTCCATGATGCTCTTGACCATCTAACCGTCCTGGTTGGTCTCGAGTCCGAAGCGGGCGACGACCGTCACACAATTCAGCTCTTAGTCATTCGACTATTCAACATCGGGGCCAGCACGGTGAAGCTTGGATTGTCCGGGTACTACCAGCAGGCTTTCCAACTTCTTCGAGACGCTCTGGAACTCGTCAATTTGATCGACCTGTTCCGAGCTGACGGCACCAAGATCGCCGCTTGGCGAACGGCGGACAACAAGAAGCTCAAGAAAGTATTTGGGCCGGCTGCGGTGAGGGAAGTCTTGGAAAAACTCCCGCAGTACAAAGGTCAGAAAGCCGGACGCGACAAGCTATATGCCATGTTCTCCGAACATGCGGCGCACACGACCTACCAAGGCTTTAGCCTTGTTTCGCCACGCGGTTCGCCGCATCTAGGCCCCTTCTTGGATGTCACTCTACTCAAGGCGTTGCTCGAGGAGATTGGTCCGCACCTTGCCCACGCAACAATTGGGTTAAGCACGCTTTTCGAGTCCGATCTGCCATTAGTCATCCTAGAGGCCAAGGCAGCGTACATCGAACAGCTTCGCCAGTATCATGACAAGTACATTCGCAATGTTCCTCCAATGGCGTCGGAGAACAACTGACCGGAAATCTCAACGATGCTTCCAGATAGACTTCTTGACACCACCCAGTCCGACCTCGAACAGCTCATCGTGGACAGGGCGCAGGAAGGTCCCCACCTTGACTTCAAGTGACCTGCCCCCGGTTTTAGTCCGAACTGCAGTTAGAGTCCGAGGTTAAAAACTGCTGCTTTGCATCGTGCGCCCGA
>NZ_QTQD01000063.1:0-7559 GCF_003858025.1 Burkholderia sp. Bp9004
ATCGCAGTGGATGGCCGAGCGGAATTGCACAACTGGATTCGATTTCAGGGACAGTACCATGACCATGAAACCGGTCTGCACTATAACCGACATCGGTATTACGCTCCCCAAAGCGGCAGATTCATTAGCAAGGACCCCATTGGGTTGATGGGGGGGGTGAACGGCTATCAGTACGTTCCTGCTCCAACCGGATGGATTGATCCGTTGGGACTTCAAAGAGGGCCGGTGCTTCTCGGTTTAGGGCACCTTTACCGATCGAACGCGTCGCCACCATTGCCAACTGCACCTCGCAATGTCGCAATAGACGAAGTATTAAATACTATATCAAATTACCAGTTTGAAAATGAGCGGTTGCCGGGCGAATGGGTTGGCGTAAACGTTCCGTGGTCAATGCCGGAGCTGAGAGTGTATTGTGCGGATGGCTATTATGGGGACGATTCTCCTTTCGTTGATAATTCTGGGAAAACATGTAAGCCAAAAAATAGATTTTCTGATGCTGCGTTTGTTGTAAAAGGAAGGGATCCGAGGAAATTTGTGTGTACAAAAAAGGTCATATATGAAATCAAGCGCTAGGCTTCATATCTTTTCAGCTTTTATGATCGTTGTTGTGATCGGTATGGTTTCTGCGTACTTGTTTGGCGGAAGCCAGTCGTATCCCGAGATGTTGGATAAATGTATTAATAATTGCGGGAATCGGAATATGTTCGGGAAATTGGTTCGACCCGACAAGCCATACTCTCCAAGGCAGACAATTGCAGATTACGAATGTAAATGCTATTGAAGCGATTTACTTTGCCATTTCCGCTACAAAGGAAACACCGATTTATCAGGGTTTTCGGTCGTCGCAGACATAACCGAGGACGTTGCAAAAGAAAGCTCACGGAACGGGACCCATAATTATGAAGCGGCAGATCAGCTTTGCAGAAGCGGAAAGTGCGGGCAAGAAGCGAGTGACCAAACGCCGGCGTTTCCTTGGCGAGATGGAGAAGTTACTACCGTGGTTGCGATTGCTGTCGGCAATTGAGCCGTACTACCAGAAGGGAGCGCGCGGCTGCCCGCCGATCGGTCTGGAGCGGATGCTTCGAATCTATTTCCTGCAGCAGTGGTACAGCCTGTCGGACGAAGGGCTGGAGGACGCGCTGTACGACAGCATCGCGATGCGTGCCTTCTCAAGTATCGATCTGGAGGTTGAGGACGTGCCGGATGCGACCACGCTGCTGAAGTTCCGGCACCTGCTGCTCGAACAGGACCTGATGCGCAAGCTGTTCGACGAGATTGGCATTTCGCTGTGCGAATGCGGGCTGATGATGAAGGGAAGGCGCGCTGGTCGATGCGACGATCATCGAAGCGCCGCCGTCGACCAGAAACGCCGAGAAGCGTTGCGATCCGGACAAGCGTCAAACGAAGAAGGGCAACGAGTGGCACTTCGGCATGACAAAGATGATGGCACGACCAATCACCGGTTTCTGAGTATACGGATATGCGGGGGGATCAACGTCCATCAATATGCCCCAACCCGACCGAATGGGTCGATCCATTGGGGCTGTCAGGGATTGCACATCAACGGAGGACAAAGGCCAGGGCGGATGCTCGTCAGGCGAAGCTGAATGTGCAGACGGCTGATACGTTGCAGAAACCGGATTATTCTTTGGATAAAGTCTACGACGTGATAAATCCAAATCGGAAGATATGGGATGCTTTAAGTCCTTACGACTATACGCCATATTGCAGGAAATGGAGTAAGCCGAAGTCATCGTGCGAGCGCTGGGATCGCGAGGCCGGGCGTGATGTCCGGGAGCCGAGTGACTATCTTCCAATTGAATATTGGCCTGTCAGAAAAATCCCAAAAGGATATCAGTGTGACGACGTCTTCATGTTTCCCGATCTTCAGGGGCCATCGGCTGCTCCAACGGCGGATTACGATGATGCTATTGATCTAGCTGGGCGAATTTTTAGAAATGTGAGGGGGCGGCGATGAGAGCTTTTTTGTTTATTACTTTATCTCTGTTTTCGAGCTTGAGCTGCGGGAGGGATGGTTTGGGCTGCGTGGCCCTTGAAACGCCAAGTACGATGGTGGCCCTTTTCCCCGTTGTTAAAGAACGGTCGATATGGGAATGGTATCGAATTCAGAAAACGCCAGAGCGAACGGAGTACGCCTGGATTGCTGAGCCGGGTGTTTTTTTGACGAGTAAGGCATCCCGAGTCTTTCGTGGAAATGGTATGGCATTCGCCATCTCTCTCGGTTCTGCGAATCTCGAAGCCGTCGCCCCAGGGGCGGGAAGCTTGGATGATCTCGTGAAGTTGACGCAGAAAAATGCCTACTACACAAAAAGGCCAGAAACCGAGGAGGAAAAGGATAGATTAATGAATTTCATGTACTACAGCCGAGTGGGCGGGAAGTTCGTGGATGAGGATGCCATTGTTGTGGGAACGCTTGATAGGGCCACGACCGATGCCGCGAAGGCCGGCAATCCAACGCATTTAAAAATGCAGGCGATCCTGCCGTACTCGGGTGAGTCGTACGAATGCTTTGCAAAAATCGAGAAAATATCTCGACCTGCCAGCGAAGTCCTAAAAGGATATCGGTGATGTGATGTCATGCTCAGAGGACATGGTGACTTTCAACTGCTTCAACTTCGGATTACGATTATGCTATTGATCTAGCCAGGCGAATTTTAGAAACTTGAGGTGTGGCGATGAGGGAATTTTTATTTATTACGTTATATCTGTTTTCGAGCTTGAGCTACGGGAGGGATGGCGTGGGCTGCGTGGCCCTTGAAACGCCGAGCACTGTGATGGCTCTTTTTCCAGTCGTTAAAGAGCGGGCAGCATGGGACTGGTATCGAATACAGATAACGCCAGAGCGAACGGAGTATGCCTGGATTGCAGAGCCAGGTGTGTTTGCGATGGAGGAGGGGGCTCGAGGTTTTCGAGGGAATGGCATGGCGTTCGCCATTTCTCTGGGTTCTGCGAATCTCAAAACTGTCACGCCAGGCAGAGGAAGCTTGGTGGATCTCGTGAAGCTGACGCAGAAAAATGCCTATTACACGAAAAAACCGGAAACTGAGGCGGAAAGCGATAGGCTTTTGAATTTTATTCACTACAGTCAGGTGGGCGGGAAAATCGTGGACAATGATGCCATTGTTGTGGGAACGCTTGATAGGGCCACAACCGATGTCGCGAAAACCGGCAATCCAACACATTTAAAAATGCAGGCGATCCTGCCATACCCAGGGGAGTCGTATGAGTGCTTTGCGAAAATCGAGAAAATATCTCGGTCTTGGTAGAGGTGCTGGCTTTCGTAATTGCTGGAGCCCTAGTGGAATGGAATTTAATGATGAGAATGAGCCGCCGCCCTTGGATTTTGCAAGGCGGAACATGGGTGAATTTAAAGGAGGCTCACTTGGAATTTTGAAAGAGATTGGGGTTCTTTAATTCTGGTGAGTACATTTTCATTTTTGAGTATATGCGTGGCCATTGGTTTTACTGTTGTGTGGTCGATCATTTTTATTAGGAAAATTTTTAGACAAAACAAGATCACGTGGAGCGACGTCAAGACTTGGATCAAGAACGTCATTGATTCGCTTTTGGGGATGGGGTAGCGCGACAAGCATACGGACGGGCGGGACGGACCTCGGGTCTTTGCGCTCGAGCAAAGAGCGTTTTCTCTCTTGGTCCTGGTTTGTGCATGTACGGCTCGGCCGTGCTCGGGTTGACGGTCATCGCGCTAACCATTTGGGGCGCGGGGCATGGATGTGAGTTGCCCATTGGCAGAAATACACATGGATGAATACGGAGGAGAAATGCTCATGCGCTTTCAATGCAATCAGGCGCAGCGTTCGGTGCAACGTGTCGGTGTGCGTTTGCGGTTCTACGCCCGCTTGGATGCCGCGCTGATTCCTGGGCTGGGTGTTGCCGGCGGCTGCGTTTCCAGTGAGATCGAAACTGGCATGCTGCGGGCGATTATTCACGATGACCTTCTGGCCATAGGCGAAGGCCGGGAGAACTACGCCGCCACGGTTTTGAAGATCACCATGGTCACGGCATCCGAGGTTGCACTTGCTTATGCTGAAAATAAAAGGACTGCTGATCGCAGTGGATGGCCGAGCGGAATTGCACAACTGGATTCGATTTCAGGGACAGTACCATGACCATGAAACCGGTCTGCACTATAACCGACATCGGTATTACGCTCCCCAAAGTGGCAGATTCATTAGCAAGGACCCCATTGGGTTGATGGGGGGTGAACGGCTATCAGTACGTTCCTGCTCCAACCGGATGGATTGATCCGTTGGGACTTCAAAGAGGGCCGGTGCTTCTCGGTTTAGGGCACCTTTACCGATCGAACGCGTCGCCACCATTGCCAACTGCACCTCGCAATGTCGCAATAGACGAAGTATTGAATACTATATCAAATTATCCGTTTGAAAATGAGCGGTTGCCGGGCGAATGGGTTGGCGTAAATGTTCCGTGGTCAATGCCGGAGCTGAGTGTGTATTGTGCGGATGGCTATTATGGGGACGATTCTCATTTTGTTGATAATTCTGGGAAAACGCGTAAGCCAAAAAAATAGATTTTCTGATGCTGCATTTGTTGTAAAGGGAAAGGATCCGAGGAAATTTGTGTGTACAAAAAAGGTCATGTATGAAATCAAGCGCTAGGCTTCATATTTTTTAACTTTTATGATCGTTGTTGTGATCGGTATGGTTTCTGCGTACTTGTTTGGCGGAAGTCAGTCGTATCCCGATATGTTGGATAAATGTATTCAGAATTGCGAGAATCGGAATATGTTCGGGAAATTGGTTCGACCCGACAAGCCATACTCTCCAAGGCAGACAATTTCAGATTACGAATGCAAATGCTATTGAAGCGATTTATTTGGTCATTTCCGCTACAAAGGAAACGCTGATTTATCAGGGTCTTCGGTCGTCGCAGACATAACCGAGGACGTTGCAAAAGAAAGCTCACGGAACGGGACCCATAGTGATGAAGCGGCAGATCAGCTCTGCAGAAGCGGAAAGTACGGGCAAGAAGCGAGTGACCAAACGCCAGCGTTTCCTTGACGAGATCGAGAAGTTGGTGCCGTGGTCGCGATTGCTATCGGCAATTGAGCCGTACGCAGTTCCGCATTAGTGCCGCCGACGACCTCGCGCGATCGTCTATTTATCAGCGTTTCCCTAGTGTGTCTGTACCATTATTCTGAGGGATATTTGTGTGTGAATTAATTGGAATTGTTCGGGTTGTAGTGTTTTTTATATGTGCGTCCCTAATTGTTGGTGGCGTTTTGTCGTCTTATCTATTTTGCAGGAGGCGCGGGATTGATATGAACAAATTTTCGGGTATGTTTGAGATGTATCGCCGTGTTTTTTTATTTGAAAATAAGTCATTTTCAATCTTTATGTTTTTGTGCATGTATGGATCTGCTGCATTGATATTGGGTATCTTTTTTTTGACGCAATGGGGGGTGGGGCAAGGCTGTAATTTTCCTCTTGTTAAAAGCAAGACGTGGTGAGGCTTCCGGCCTCGAAGGATTAGGAGGGTATATCGATGACACGTAGCTTATCGCTTAGCTTGTGCGGCCTACTAGCGATCGTTCGCTGCAATGACTTGAGGAGATGGAGCCAGATCAAGCTGATTGCGATTCTTCTTGCAGGATTTGTCCCAGGTCTGTCGGTCGCGGCAGGATACGTTCCAAGTCAATCGGAAGTCATCGTGCTCAAGTCGATCATGGACGATGACATCGACAACTTCTTGCAAGGTCGACAGACCTATGCGGGAAATGTACTGAATGTGGCTGTGACTACGGTCACGGCGGACGAGATTGCTCGGGCCTACCGAAAAGGGCGATCTATTGGAAATCGCCAATTTTCAAGGAAATATGCGTTGCTTTCTGGTGTCGTTGCATCGCGTCGTGAAGACGAAAGTGGTTCGCTGATGGTGATGTTCGACGCGGCAAATGGGTTTCAAATTCATGCCCAATTGGAGCCGATCGCCGCCGCCCGTGCTCGCCTCTTAGAGGACGGGGGCAAGGTCACCTTGGGGTGCTTACTTTCGAAAGCAGTGAAGGGCGGTGTCCACTTCGTGAACTGCACGTTCGGGGGCGACCTGGGAAAGATGGTTTGGACAAAGTTGCGGACTTACCTGTCCGATTTCTATGCGGGCGAGCGCGCTGCGAACATCACCATTCCTACGCTGGCAATCAACATTGCGCTGTACGCGCAGGTTTTGCCGCTTGATAGTGGCTGCCCAGATGACAAAGAAAAATGCGACGCTGCTTTCGCAGCGGTTCGATCGTTTGATGAAGATCCACAACTTCTGGCGGGCGTGATCAGGCGGTTCCAGGATGCTGGTCTCGACCTCCGGGATTTCGAGAAACTACACAAGCGCGAACTGGCCAAGGTCAAGCCCCTCGAGGAGTCCGTGCGATGACGCGCTGGAGGATGCAAAGGACACGGTTCTCGCCTGTATGGAGGCGGGGAGCACTGGAAGTCGTGAACGTGGACGATTACCGGGGCGAGGTGATTAATGCTTCTCGAAGCGATCAAGTCCATCGTTCGGCGCGACGTGTCGGTGCGCGTTTGCGACTCTGCACCCTACTTGTCGCGGTGCTTGTTCCAGGGTCGGGTATCGCTGGCAGCTATGTTCCTGGTGAGGTTGAAACGGCTCTCCTAACGATCGGCCGACAGGATGACGTGGGCGCATTCGCGGCGGGACAACAGAGCTATGCCGCACAGGTCTTGAATATCGACGTTGCGACAGCACAGGACATCGCGCGCGTTTACCAAAGCAAAGATGATGAGAAGGCCGATCACCGGTTCCTGAGCAGACGCGTACTTGTGTCCGGCATTGTTGAGGCGGTATGGCCAGACGACCCTGATCGTACGGTGCTCGTGTATGCCGACACGGGTGCGACCCAAGTTCGGGCGATAGCCCATGGTAACCAGGCGTCGCGGGTGGCTACCTGGTATGCAGGAAGCAAGGTTTCCCTCGTCTGCACCGGTGCGGGCGGAACTTCCCGTGCCGTTAGCTTTGACGATTGTGAGAATGCGGGCGACGTTGGCCGGCGCGAATGGGAGCGCCTGGATGCTTGGTTTGCCGATTTCTATCAAGGCAAATATGTCCCGAACATCATGATCGCCATATTGGCAATCAATATCGCGGCGCGGGCCAGCAGGATGCCTGCTGATCACCGTTGTGCTGAAAGCCTCGAGAAATGTCGGGAAGCTGCGATGGCGATCGGTTCCCTGACCAGCAATGACGGCCTTTTAAGAGAAGTCGTGCAGCGATTCGAGGCGAGTGGACTCGATCTCAGCGTGCTGGCCCCCGTACAACTGACGCCTTAGCGAGCGTCAAGAGGCACCGGGCGCGACAGAGGGGCGCCCTTGCCCCCTGAACAAGGCTTGGTCCCGGACGCAGCGCTCCCATCACAAGAAGCCGCATCGGATTGCGGCCCATCTATTCCAATTTCACATTCCTAGTCATCCGCGATGGATAGCACGAACAGCAACGCCGCATTACCTCGAGCAAAGCAAGTAGCCGTCGTCCCGGTGAATCTGATC
>NZ_QTQD01000064.1:0-7400 GCF_003858025.1 Burkholderia sp. Bp9004
GTAGATCTCGTGGATCGCTTCGTATCCCTGATTGATTGGCAGTGCGCCCCCGAAATCCACATAGTTTCGGTTCAGATCGACATTGTCTTCGTTGACGCGCCGCACCCATGCGGTGCCCCACGGATTGATCAGATGCACCATCAGCACGGCCACGCCGGGCGGCAGCGCACGCCCGGCCAGTTCGTGCAGCCATTCAGTCTGACACGTGGATCCGTAATAGCCTTCGACGCCATGCGTGCCGGATACGACCGCCAGCACGCGACGCGCGTCGCGCGGGCCGAGCCACGCGACATCGGTCGCGAGCGGCTCGCCCGCCGGCCCCGTGAGCGGGTGCGGATGGCTCGTCACCGCCGCACCGGCCGCGTCGGCCGCCTGCAGGAACCGCGTGCGTTGCTGCATGAAATCGGTATCGACCGGAAAGCCGTACTTCATCGTCGAGTTCTCCTCGTTCGCGCGGCGGACTGCGCCGCCCGTCGCCTGTTCTGTTCATATGCGCAACCGCCGCGCGTCAGCGGCGCCCGCATTGCAGATCGAGCGTCACCGCGCTGGTCGGGCGCGCGCAGCACAGCAGCACCGAGCCTTCCGGCGGCGGCGACAGCGGATCCTCGTCATACGCGATGTCGCCGGACAGCAGCCGCGTCACGCATGCATTGCAGAGGCCTGCGCGACAGTTGAACACCGGTGCATATCCCGCCTGCTCCGCCATCTCCAGCAACGACCCGTGTTCCGGTCGCCAGTGTATCGGCTCGCCGTGCGGCTCGAAGCGCACCGTAATCGCATCGCCATCGATACCCGTCGGATCGGCACTCGCACCCACGCCAGCAACCACCGCCGCGGACCGCGCCGCACCGTCGGATTGCGGTGCATCGGCCTCGCTTTCGAGCAACGTCGCAGGCCCGAAGAATTCGTAGCGGATCCGCTCACGCGCAACGCCCAGCCCGCGCAGCAAGCGCCAGTTTGCCTGCATGAAACCCGGCGGCCCGCATAGATACACGTCGTAGTCGTCGAGCGGCAACAACGATTGCAGCAGCTCGCGCGTCACGATCCCGCGACTGTCGAAGCCGCCGCGAGCTTCGTCGTCCTCAAGTGGCTGCCGGTAGCACACGTGCAAGTGGATGCCGTCCCGTGTCGCGGCCAGTGCACGCACCTCGTCGGCGAACGCATGGATCGCGCCGTTCTCGCATGCGTGAATGAAATGCACGCGCCGATTCGACGCGCGAGACAACCGATGCAGCATGCTCACGAGCGGCGTCACGCCAACGCCGCCACTCATCAGCACGATCGGACGCTCGCTGCCTTCGTCGGACACGAACGCTCCGGCCGGGCCCGCCAGCTCCAGTTCTGCGCCGACGTCGACGCTCGTGTGCAGATACGTGGAGCCGCACCCTGGCGGCACATCGCCGCCGCCGTCCTCGCGCTTGACCGAGATGCGCCAGCGCGCCGTGTCGGCAGGGTCACCCGACAGGCTGTAATGACGCAGCACGCTTTCGCCGTCCGGCAGCGTCAGACGCAGCGCCACGAACTGGCCGGGCGCGAACTCGAGCGACCGCGCGCCGTCCACCGGCACGAGTTCGAACGACACGATCGCATTGCTCTCGCGCGTGCGGCGCGCGACGCGAAACCGCTCGAACCGGCTCGGTGCAGCCGGCGCCCGCGCGGAAGTCAAACCGGTATCGGCCATGTTATCGCCCCGCCTCGCACGCGACGGCGGCCGCCCGTTCGGCTTCGATCATCTGTCCGATCGCGCGCCGGAACCGCAGCGGCCCGGAATCGATCGCGAGATCGATGTTCGGCTTGCGTCGGCGCGCCATGCCCTCATGCACGGCGGCGAGCACCACGCGATCCTCTTCGAACGCGTGGCGCACGTCCTCGTCGAACGCGCGCGACACGTGTTCGTCGCCCGGCGCGAAATTGCGCGTCTGAAACCAAAAGTAACGCGTATGCGCATCGTCAATCGGCGTCATGAAGTTATACGAGTTCATCAGAAACACGTCCGGATGCGCGATGCAGTCGTCACTGCCGGTGCCGGCCGGTGTGAAGATCGCCTTGATCACCGCGACCGACGGAAACCGCACCTCGTAGTGCTGCTTGCGATCGCAGCGCCCCGCGAACCGGACGAATTTCGCGTAGAAGGGCGCAACGTCGACGTCACGCATCCAGCGCGACACGGTCACGCCGTTATCGGTGACGCTCGTCTTCAGCGGCTCGGATTCGCACGCGGCATTGCCGAACGACGAGCGATGCACCCACGCGACATGCGACGGATCGAGCAGGTTGTCGGTCATGTACAGGTAGTGACAATCGATCGTCATCGCATCGCCGCGATTGAGGCCCCACGCCGGATCGTCCCATTCATCGATCGTCAGGATCGCGTCCGGATCGGCACTCGCTTCGTCGCCCATCCACATCCATACGAGCCCATAGCGCTCCGCGACCGGATACCGCCGCACCTTCGCCTGCGCCGGAATCCGCGCCGAACCGGGCGCGCGCACGCATGCGCCCGAACAGTCGAACGTCAAGCCGTGATAGCCGCATTCGACGTCGTCGCCCGTCAGACGGCCCATCGACAGCGGCAGCATCCGGTGCGGGCACGCGTCCTCGAGCGCCACTGGCGTGCCGTCGGCCTTGCGATACAGCACGATGCGCTCGCCGAGCATCGTCACGGGCGTCAGCCGGCGCGTGACGTCCTTGTCCCATGCAGCGACATACCAAGCGTTTTTCAAAAACATCCGATTCTCCTGTTGTTCGGAGCCGCGCGCCACGCTCCCCGGTATCGATGCATCAGACGCAAGCATAAGAAACCACAACAGGAAAGAATAGCCACTCGAAACTGATCAATGCTTTAGTATCTCTAAAGCGACTTTCGTCTACGATCACGCTTTTGCCGAATCCACTGCCATGAGTACGCTTCCTCCATTGCGCGCGCTGCAGGTCTTCGAAGCCGTCGGTCGCTGCGGCGGCATCGCCGAAGCGGCGAAACGCCTCGGTGTGTCGGCAGGCGCCGTCAGCCAGCAAATGAAACTCCTCGAGGACACGCTCGGCCTCAGCCTGCTCGAAAAGGACGGCAAGCGGCTGCGGCTCACGACGGCCGGGCGCAGCTACCACGAGCGCTGCGCGGACGCGTTCGAACGGCTGCGTATCGCGCACGCGGAAGTCGAGCGCTCGCGGCACGACCGCAACCTGCGCATCAGTGCGCTGCCGTCGCTGCTGTCGAAATGGCTCGCGCCGCGCGTGATCGACTGGCAGCAGGCCTACCCGGACCTGAGCGTCTATCTCGACGGCACGCATACCGAGCCGTTTCCAGACGGCTACGAGATCGATTTCCGGATCAGCTACGGCGATCGCGTCGCCGACGTCGACAATGCGGTCGAGCTGTTTCGCGACGCGGTGGTACCCGCCTGCAGTCCACACCTGCTGCACGACCGCGCGCCGCTAGCGACGGCGGCCGACCTGCTGCCGTTCCCGCTGATCGCGATCGACTGGCAGCCGAAGTTCGCGTCGCCGCCGTCGTGGCAGGACTGGTTCGGTGCTCACGGCGTGGATGCGTCGACTGCGGCACCGGTCCGCCAGACATTCTCGCTGTCGAGTGTCGCGATCCAGGCCGCGATCGACAGCCACGGCTTCGTGCTCGCACAGTCGTCGATGATCGTCGACGACGTCGCTGCCGGACGGCTAGTCGTGCCGCTCGCGTCCGGGCTGCCGCTGCCGTGGCCGTACTTCCTCGCGTGGAAGAAAAGCGCGTTCGACAAGCCGGAATGCCGCGGCTTCCATCGCTGGCTGCTCATGCGCGCGCGCGAGCAGCAGCAGGTCAGCGATCAGCTGGTCGCGGCGACAACAACGTAACGGGCCTCGGAACGCGTGGCGAACCTCGACCCGCGCCCGCCTGCTCGGCGTTCGCACGCCGCCTGGCATCCGATGCGCCAGGCGACACGCGAAGGTACCGTTCGCGGTTACGGGTTCGACTGTTCGATATCGAAATAGCGGCGTTCCAGCCGACGGAACGTGCCGTCCTGGTTCATCGCCGCGATCGCTCCGTCGATCTTTTCGCGTAGCGCGCCGTCTTCCTTGCGCAAGCCGATCGCCACGCCCTTGCCGAGCGTCTTCTCATCGACGACCGGCTCACCGACGAATACATAGCCCGCCCCTTGCGGGGTTTTCAGAAACCCTTCGCTCGCGGAAATCATGTCGGTAATCGTCGCGTCGAGGCGGCCGGCACGCAGATCGTTGTACACCAGTTCCTGGTTCGCATACGAAACGACCTCGACGCCGGCGGGCGCCCAGTACGTGCGCGCATAGGTCTCCTGCGTCGAGCCCTGCGCGACGCCGACGCGCTTGCCCCGCAGCGACGCGACGGTCGGCTTGAGGTCGCGGCCGCGCGGGCCGACCAGTCGGCTCGGCGTGTTGAACAGCGACGTGGAGAACGCGACCTGCGTCTCGCGCTGCGGCGTGACCGACATCGCAGACAGGATCGCGTCGAACTTTCGGCCCTTGAGCGCCGGAATGATGCCGTCGAATGCGGTCTCGACCCACACGCACCGCACATTCAGACGGCGGCAGATTTCGTTGCCGACATCGATATCGAAACCGACGAGTTGCCCCGACGGCGCTTTCGATTCGAACGGTGCGTAGGACGGATCCACGCCGAAACGAAGACGGGTTGCGTCGCCTGCGTGGGCGGACGCAGCGGACACCAGCATGACCAGACCGGCAATTGCGATTTTCATGTGTGCTCCAGGAGACTCGGTTCGGGGCGGCGCGCACTCACGTCGCGCGCGTCGGATCGACAGGTTGAAACGACCGAGACCAAGCTTAAAAATCCACAATTCCGCCGAACAGAGGCCTCGTGCTGCGCGTCCCTTAAGTTTTTCTAAAATGGCGTCGTACGGTCGAGCAGTTCGACTTGCCCCTGGATGCCCGATATTCATCTGCTGAATCGCTGCCGTCGCGACAGGGCAGCGCATTCTCCGACACGCCGCCGATGCGCGACATCCGGCGCGCTGCGGAACGCGTTCGCGGCGCTGATGATGATCCAGGTCGCGGCGGCCGTGCGCCATGCGATCACGTTGCCGCGGAACCTGGCGATGCTCGACGCGTACGCATGCCGCCCAAAGCACACGGCCGCCCGAAGGCGGCCGCGCGAAGAGGCATCGATGCGCCGCTTACTTGCTGTAGTCGTACACCCCGCGCCCCGTCTTGCGCCCCAGCCGCCCTGCCGACACCATCTCGCGCAGCAGCGGGCACGCACGATACTTCGTGTCGCCGAAGTCCTTCAGGAACACGTCCATCACCGCGAGGCACACGTCGAGCCCGACGAGATCGGCCAGCGCAAGCGGCCCGATCGGATGGTTCGCGCCGAGTTTCATCCCCGCGTCGATCTCCTCGGCCGACGCAATGCCTTCGGCCAGCACGAAGAACGCTTCGTTGATCATCGGCACGAGGATCCGGTTCACGACGAAGCCCGGCGCATTGCGCACGCCGATCGGCGACTTGTCGAATCGCTCGGTCAGCGCGCGCACCGCAGATGCGGTCGCGTCGCTCGTCTGCAGCCCGCGGATGATCTCGACGAGCGGCATCAGCGGCACCGGGTTGAAGAAGTGCATGCCGACAAAGCGCGACGGATCGGCGAGCAGCGCCGCGAGCGACGTGATCGAGATCGACGACGTGTTGGTCGCGATGATTGCGTCGGGCCGCGCGACCGACTCGATCTGCTTCAGGATGCGGCTCTTCAGCTCGACATTTTCGGTCGCGGCTTCGATCACGATGTCGACCGCGGCGAGCTTCGCGTAGTCGGTCGACGTCGTGATGCGTGCGAGCGCGGCGTCGCGTGCGGCGGCGTCGAGCTTGTCCTTCGACACGAGCCGCTCGAGGCTGCCCTTCAGTGCGGCGACACCCTTGTCGAGTGCCGCATCGCTGACGTCGATCATTACGACGTTGAGTCCTGCAACGGCGGCGGTTTGCGCAATGCCGTTGCCCATGGTTCCGGCGCCCACGACGCCGACGGTTTCGATGGCCATGACGATTCCTGTGTATTCGGGTGCTGAACGGTCGATTATCAGATGTTCTCGAAGATCGCCGCAATCCCCTGGCCGCCGCCGATACACATCGTCACGAGCGCGTAACGCCCGCCGATGCGCTTCAGCTCGTACAGCGCCTTGACCGTGATCAATGCGCCCGTCGCGCCGATCGGGTGACCGAGCGAAATGCCAGAGCCGTTCGGGTTGACCTTGGCCGGATCGAGACCGAGCTCCTGCGTGACCGCGCATGCCTGTGCCGCGAACGCCTCGTTCGCCTCGATCACGTCGAGATCGGTGACCTTCAGGCCGGCGCGCTCGAGCGCCTTCTGCGTGGCCGGCACGGGGCCGATGCCCATGTACGCCGGATCGACGCCCGCATGCGCATACGCGACCAGACGCGCGAGCGGCTTCACGCCCTGCGCACGCGCGGCATCCGCGCTCATCATCAGCACGGCGGCAGCGGCATCGTTGATCCCTGATGCGTTACCGGCCGTCACCGTGCCGTCTTCCTTCACGAACACCGGCTTCAGCTTCGTGAAATCGTCCGGGCCGGCGTCGTGACGCACGTGCTCGTCGGTGTCGAACGCAACCTCGCCCTTCTTCGTGCGGATCGAGATCGGCAGGATCTGGTCCTTGAAGCGGCCTTCCGCGATCGCGCGCGCCGCACGGCGATGCGATTCGAGCGCGAGCGCATCCTGTGCGTCACGCGAAATGCCGTACTTGCGTGCGACGTTCTCGGCCGTCACGCCCATGTGGATCGTCTGGAACGGGTCGTGCAGCGCGCCGAGCATCATGTCGACGAGCTTCGCATCGCCCATGCGCTGGCCGAAGCGCGCGGACGGCACGCTGTACGGCGCGCGGCTCATGTTCTCCGAGCCGCCGCCGATGGCGACGTCGGCGTCGCCGAGCATGATCGTCTGTGCGGCCGACACGATCGCCTGCAGGCCCGAGCCGCACAGGCGGTTCACGGTCAGCGCCGGCGTGTGCTGCGCGACGCCACCGTTGATCGCCGCGACGCGCGCGAGATACATGTCCTTCGGCTCGGTGTTCACGACGTGGCCGAACACGACATGCCCGACCGCGTCACCCGAAACGTTCGCGCGCGACAGCACTTCATTCACGACCTTCGCGCCGAGATCGGTCGGCGAGAAATCCTTCAGGCTCCCGCCGAAAGCGCCGATCGCGGTACGGACACCGCTCACCACCACGACTTCCTTCGCTGCATTGCTCATCGTCTCACTCCGGTTCGTTCGCGCCCGCGGGCGCGGGGATGCGTTTGCGTTACATGTTCGGGTAATTCGGCCCGCCGCCGCCTTCCGGCGTGACCCACACGATGTTCTGCGTCGGGTCCTTGATGTCGCACGTCTTGCAGTGCACGCAGTTCTG
>NZ_QTQD01000065.1:0-4918 GCF_003858025.1 Burkholderia sp. Bp9004
GGACATTTTGATCTCACATGAGAAGGGGCGATATTCTAACGCTGCGCGAGAATCTGCCGAAAATCGGCCATGTTGTGTGATGGCCGTGGTCGCTGCGGGGCGGGCTATAGGGGCGATTACGATCTGCTGCCTGCATTGTGGCCGTCTAGCGCTTGCTAGTGCGAGCAAAGGAATTTGGTGGCATCACTGCAGAAGCCGGCAACTGCTTCGCTCAATGCAGGTCTGGCTGTAGGTAGTGAACCCCGAATTGCTCCGTCAGTTGCACGAGCCGACGATCGCGCGTCCAGAGCTTAGTGCTCGGGGTCAGCAGCACCGACGCCAGCAGCGTGCAATCCACCGCGCCGCATCCGCGCCCATACAGCCGTTCCCGCTCGATCCAGTCAGCTACCTCGCCCGGCGTCGCGAGGCGCGTTTGGCGCAATAGCGCGAGATCTCCCAAGGTTCGGGCCCGCGGTTCGGGCGGCGTCCCGCACGTGAGCTCGAGCATCACTAGTGGATGCGTCAAGACATCATCGACGCGCAGCAGTTGGATAAGCGCCGGTAGCGGTCGCCGGAAATGCTCGATCCAGACGGAGGTGTCGACCAGAACGCTCATCGGTCAGCCGCATCTGGGTTGCGACGCGGCACATCCGGCATGTCGGGTGCGCGACCGCCAAGCGCGGCAAGGCGTTGGCCGGCTTGGACACGCACGAACGTTTCTAGTGCAGCCCGAAACAGGTCGGCCGGCGACATACCCGGCTCGGCAAGTTCGAGTGCGCGCGCATACAGAGTGTCGTCGACGGTGACGGTGGTACGCATGATGGCTCCTTTGATGCCGTTTCGCATCAATTTTAGCATCAACTCGCCGGCGGTCCAGTCGTTGATAAACGAATTAATGGAGTGCTCCGGAGGAAAAGTGTGCGTGTCTGGATCTAGCTGCGACAAGGCTTTGCGGGCAGGAGGAAACCTAGACCACATGGTTTTTGACCACACATATTTTTGCTCCTCGGCACGTTTGACTCGGCACGACGAGAAAAACTATGTGGTTGGGATGTACGTCTTTTTCCCGTCGAACAAAAGTATGCGGTTGGGATGTAGACGTGCTTCGGGGTTGAAAATCTATGCGGTTGGAGTGTGGAACAGGTCTTGGATGGTCGGCGGCGGCTCGTTTTGCTCTGCGATTTCCTCTTCGAGGCATTCCGCCGTGTGTTTAGCCGACTTGACAGAGCAACCTAAGCATTACACTTTGCGTACGTCGAGTGACATTGCGTTGACCTGCTGAGCGCATCGAGTGCCTCAGCAGATAGGTGCGCAGGGGCGGCGGGGCAGTGATTTCAGGTCGTAACGCAGCCGTAGGAGGTATCCGGAATTTCGTGTGTGAGGCGGGTTGAGATTCAGACTCCAATGTTGAATCGTTCCGGGTAAAGCAGCGCAAACTGGGTCATGGCGCTCTTCCAATCGTGCCGGGAGCGCGTTGCGTTTGCACGCTCTGGATGAAACGAGCAAACCGATGCCGCGTTGTTGGATTGCGACCACCGGACCGGTGTCATGTGCATTTTGCCGAGTCTTGTCCGTCTACGTCGGCATGGCGGACAGATCGATCGTGATTGGGACAGGTCCGTTGGCCCGCCGCGCAACAGCGTGTGATCCGTATAGAAGCGGCCGAAGGTCCAGGGGCCTTCGGGGTTGTGTCGGTTATCCGAGGCAATGACGACGGAAAGGATGGCCTTCCCGGGAAGTTCGTCGCTAGGACGAATGATGTCTTTGAGCGTGTGCACCCAGTGAGGTGGGGTGCCGTCGGGAAACTTCTTGAACTCGTCATTGAACGCGGGCCGAAAGTGACCGATTAAGGCCGCTTCGAGCACCTTGGCGAAATCCGGCATGCCGATTCTGGCCTCCAGGATGCCGCTGCCGGTGATGAAGTGCTGAGGGACCGGTTCGATGACATAGCTGGCCTTGTAGCCGAAGACATAGACTTGGAGGTTGGGCGCGTCGCGCTGGATGATCCCAGCAGTCTCGCGTACCTTCTCGTGGTTCGACAGCCGGTCGGCGTAGTCGCGCTGTCCATTCTCCCCGGTCGAAATGCCGATGTATTCGATGCGGAAATCCAGACACTCGGGCCAGTTGCTATCGTCGACGCGAATGAAGTGCAGCAGGTCCGGCTCAAGAAACAGTCCGATGGATGGTTTGTTCGCTCCATGGACGAGCAGCCGGTTGGGGCGTCCCATGGGGCCGCGGGCGATTTCCACATGCTTGACATGATCCAGTGACGGAATCGCCGTCGAGAACGGGAAGGGATAGGGCGAGGCTTCTTCGCCGAGAAAAAGCTCGAACGGAACCTTCTTCCAGTGCTTGTAGCCGACCTCGAACTCCAGTTCACCGACCGCCTTCTTATCTTGGATGTTCCAATAGAAACTGTCCTCGCGATTTCGCCGCGCGTTGGAGTTGACCGACACCTTCAATGGCTAGAGCAGAACGGAGTAACAAGCCTCGAGTGAGGCTGGCTTTTGCCGCACTTGTTTGAACTTTCGTTCTCGAATGAGCGGTCACGTGCCCACCTGACCTGCGGCATCAAAACCGAACAAGTGCGTACGCGACTGAATGTAGGCGGAGCCCGCTACTGCCTCTGTTGTCGCGACTGTTTTGCCTTCATCCGTCTTCCGGAGGAATCGTATACCGAGCGGGGCGGGGAAAGCTCTGGCGATGCGATTGGGGGCACGCGTTTCACCTCTTTCCCCATGGAGATAGGCCGACGTCGTTGCCACTGACGCGTGGCGCAGGTTGTCACGAACGATAATGCCTTAGGCGCGAAGCACTGATGCCAGTACCGGTGCCACTTCTTGAGCGAAGGTCCCCATGAAGACGGTCGTCATGGCCGTCTTCGGCGCCGGTAGGTCGAGCCGCATCGACACGCCGAGCGCGATGAAGGTCTCGAGCAGCGCCTTGAATAGGTAGAGCCACGCGGCGGCGCCGGTGCGGGCCCAGTCGGAACGGATATCGGATTGTCGTCAGTTATCCTGACTACAGACGCAAACGGCGTGATGCTCGTCGACTTTCTCAAGACGGTGCGAGCCTCGAGCACGATCAATGTTATCGGGCACAGCCTGGGCGGGGCCCTGGCATCCGGACTGGTCTTGTATCTGAAGAACGTACGTTACCTACAGGCGCAGACGTTTAAATACACTTGCCAGACATTTGCCGCCCCGACGGCGGGTAACGATATGTTTGCCGGTTACTTCGACGAGCAAATGAAAGCCAACGCGATACGCGTGTGGAATACGTGCGACATCGTGCCGATGGCATGGAACGCAGACACCATCGGTGCCGTGAAAACGATATATGGTTCGGTAGCCCCGCCCTCGGACGTCATCAAGGAACTTATCGACGCGATAATTGTTACGGCAACCCCCCTGAATTACAGACAGTGGGGGAACTACGGCTCCCAGCAAATCAAGCTTGACGGGACGGTTGTAGGCAACATTACGGACTTCTTTATGCAGGCCGGATTTCAGCACATCCTCGGATACATCTTCCTTCTGGGGCTGGGTTTGGGCGACATCCATATGCCCCCGCCCCCCAACACCCAGGAGAAGTGATGCATTGAAGTTCGGCTCGACTGTCGTCAAAAATGTAATGCCGCTAATAAGAATTAGCGGCATTGACGGCGCGCCCAAAAAAACCGGCCGCAGCCGGGCGAGATCCGATTCAGCGTCGTTCGGCGCGCTTTACTGCGCGGTACCGGCCGATGCCGTCATGCGGTGACCGATACGACTGCGCTTGTCGCTGACCTTGCGCACTTTGCCGCCGGGGGCCAGCCGGTGCGTCGTACTGCGTGTGGTGTGGTTGACCCGGTGCGTCGTGCTGCGGGTCTTGCTGCCTGGCGCGGCGGCCCCGGCGGGCTGCGCCAATGCGGAATTGGCGGCCCCCGCATGCGACGGGGTGGTCGCAGCCGGCGTGGCCGTCTGGGCGAGCGCAGCAGTAGCGAACATCGTTGCAATCAGCGCGACGGTGAGCTTCTTCATGCGATGTCTCCGGAAAGAAAAGGTACGACGAATCGTCGTCGTCCCCCTCCATAACGCGACAGACGTCGGCCGGTTGACTTCAGGTGGCGCCACGCCGCGGTCCGGAATGCCAGGCGCCGGGATCGCGGCCGGCCGGTCAGGCCGGTGACTCGCCCCACGAGGCCTGATCGCGCGGCAAGGCGCCCGCAGGATCGATGACCTCCAGGCGATCGGCGGCGTCCAGTTGGTCGACGAACAGGACCAGGTTCGTGCCGCCGGCCGCCTGCGTTGACGAGAACAGGATGCCCTTGGCTCCGGCGGCGATCACCTCATCGCCCAGCACCCAGCTCGGCGGCTCGATCCGCGCGTTGAACCAGTCCCGGCGCCAGTCGCAGAAGAACGACTCCCACGATGGCGACCAGTGGTCGCCGCGATAGCCCGCCGTGAAGTCAACCACGGGCGCGGCCGTCACGCGATAGCTCACGAGCGTGCCAGGCGGCAGTAGCGGCGACAGCTGCTGGTACTCGGCCACCGCGGTGGCCACGTCGAGCGCCCGGTGTCGTAGAGCAAAATATTTCCGTCACTCCAGAATCCTCGTGGATCAAGGCTTCCGGCCCGCGAGTTGACGACTTTTCTGGCAGTCCCACCAAAACAATGTCGTCAACTTGCCTACGTCCACATCAAATTTGTCTACTCGCGTAGTGGACCTCGAGTTCCGGGGGTAAGCTCCTGATTTCTAGATCGATTCCCAACGTACAGTGCAGCCTGTTGCGACGCAAAATTCAAATCGGACGCTCTTTGTCACCGATGGTGGAAAGGCAGCGTTTGGGGGACTCCCAGGCCGACTGTATCCGACGGCTCTCGGCCATCAAGAGCCACTGCTCTTTTCGCCCTCAATGGCCAATCAGCGCCGCGTTCCGGCCGTTCGGCGCTCAAGG
>NZ_QTQD01000066.1:0-3865 GCF_003858025.1 Burkholderia sp. Bp9004
AACAACCCTCTTTGCCTGATGACCATAGCGAGTCGGTCCCACCCCTTCCCATCCCGAACAGGACCGTGAAACGACTCTACGCCGATGATAGTGCGGATTCCCGTGTGAAAGTAGGTAATCGTCAGGCTCCCTAAGCCAGAAACCCCCGCCCGACAAGGCGGGGGTTTTTGCATTTGCGCGGCAGAAAATACGCGAGATGGTAGATACCCGTCTCCGTCTTGCAAGCTGCATGCTGTCTCGGACCGGCAGGTCCCGCGGCAACCCACCCCAATAAACTTATCCGGATTGCAGTCGATTCCGTTGTCACGCCCGCGCCGGAACGAAATCTCGCGATTTGATACGATCGAAGTGTCGTCGACGGCTGCTTGCCTCGACGTTCATGTTCGAACCAGTGCTTGATGGAGAGAGGGCAGGGAATGAATATCGGCGACGCGTCGCGCGAATCCGGCGTCAGCGCAAAAATGATCCGGTACTACGAACAGGTCGGTCTTCTTGCGCCCAGCAAGCGGAGCGACGCCGGATACCGGATCTACGGTTCGGACGAAGTCCATATCCTGCGCTTCATCCGTCAGGCACGGCGGCTCGGTTTTCTCGTCGAGGATATCCGCAAGTTGCTGATGCTCTGGCAGGACCGCGCCCGCGCCAGCGTCGAAGTGAAGTCGATTGCCCTCGAACACGTGGCCGAACTCGACAAACGCATCGCGGAATTGAGCGACATGCGCAATACGCTAGCGGATCTCGCCGCGCACTGCCATGGTGACGAACGACCTGAATGCCCGATCTTGGCGCGCCTGGCCGAACCGGCTGGTGAACCAGATTAGTGCATGCCCTCGAGGTCGAAAAGAGACCTCGATTCAATATTCATAAAAATCAGTGAGTTAAAGCGGATGCTTCACAAGCCATTCCAAAATGGAATGGCTTCCATGCAAGCATTTCACTGGCATCTTGGTGCGGCATCGTTATAATTCGGGATAACCCTATACGGGAAATCCCTGAATCTCGATTCGCCAGGGGTCCCCCTTCCTTGGAGAAGATCATGATCGCCTACATCGTTGAAAAGCTGAGCAACTGGTTCGAATCCGCAGAACGTGAGCGCCGTGAGGCATACCTCGCCACGTCGTCGGACATCGTACAGCTCGAGAGCCGCATCCGCTCGCTCGAAACCAACGGCTACTCGCTGTAATCGAGTTACCGCCAGGTGCCGTGTGGCACCGAACGAAAAGCAAGCCCCGTGTTGACGGGGCTTTGTTTTTTGTGCGCTTGATCTGGCGAAATCGTCGGCGCGGCGCTATGGTATGGGCCTGTTTTTAACCGGAAGAGTACAACCATGCGCTTGCGTCTCGATGTGCGTCACGTTTCCCGCGCGCGTCTCGTTCTGGGGGCTGTTGTGCTCGCTCACGGCTTGGCGGCCGGTGCGGCGACGTCGTCCAAGCCGCTGATTCTCGATACGCAACATGGGATCCAGGATGGCAAGGGCGGCCTGGTGTTGCAAACGGCTCCGCTATCGTCAGAGCCAATCGTCGAGCCCGCAGGCATGCGAGCGCCGGCCGGGCAAGGATCGACTTCATCGATCCCGCTGTTTGTCGCGCCGTATATCAATGTGCCGGGCTGGGGCGTGTCGCCGGCCAATCAGCCGAGACCCACGCCAAGACCGCAGCCATAACGGCACGACGGCCGCTCAGTTCCCGCGGTGCTCGATCTGGCATCGGGCGCCGCTGTCCTGTCCCAGGCGTTCGACGAGATAGGGCAGCGCTTCGTTCATGCTCTGCGCGAGTGTGTACGGCGGATTCAGGATGAACATTCCGCTGCCGTAAAGGCCCAGGCCGCCTGTCGGCGGATTCGATACCGTCAGCGTCAGGTGCAGCCAGTTGTTCGGCTGCAGGCGCTTGAGCTGTTCCGGAAAACGCTGCGATTCCACCCGCGCAACCTGCGGATACCAGATCGCGTAACAGCCGGTCGCGAAACGCTTCAGGCATTCCGTTACGCAAGTCACCGTGCGCGCGTAGTCCTTCTTGTCCTCATAGGACGGATCGATCAGCACGAGCGCGCGTCGCGGCGGCGGCGGCAGCAGCGCCTTGATGCCCTCGAAGCCGTCACCGGCGTAAATCATCGCGCGGCGCCCCGCATCGCGGAAGTTGTGACGCAGCACGTCGATTTCCGTCGTGTGCATTTCGAACAGACGCATCCGGTCCTGCTCGCGCAT
Organism: Burkholderia sp. Bp9004; assembly: GCF_003858025.1. NCBI lineage: Bacteria > Pseudomonadati > Pseudomonadota > Betaproteobacteria > Burkholderiales > Burkholderiaceae > Burkholderia > Burkholderia sp. Bp9004. The sequence continues at coordinate 2,204 of NZ_QTQD01000066.1, forward strand.
CGACCGCCATGCGAGATACGGGGAGCCCGGATAGTAGCGCAGCTCGCCGTCGTCGTTCAGCGCGCGCACCTCGTCGACGTAATCACCGAGCACCTCGGGCAGGTTCTTTTCGTTCCATAGCGCCCCAATCCCGGTGTCGAATTCCCCCGTCTTGGCGGCATAACCGTCGCGCAGCGAATACACGCCGGCGCCGGCGTGCGTGTCGATGTACCAGTACGACTTGTCTTTCTTGTTCAGGTGGCGCAGCAGCTGGACGACGACGGCGTGCTTGAGCACGTCCGCGTGGTTGCCTGCATGAAAACCGTGACGATAACTGAGCATGGCTGGCTGCCTGAAACGAAAGATGAATCGATGAAAGCGGACGATTGCGTGCGGCCGCTGGGCCGCGCACCAATGCGGCCGCGTATTGTACGCGAGTGGGCGTGAGCCGCTTTACTCGAATGCGTCGCCGGCGGCCTCTTCGATACGTTGCTTGACCTCCGGCGTCAGCTTCGCGATAACGTCGAGCGCGCGCATGTTGTCGCCGATCTGCTCGACTCGCGAGGCGCCCGTAATGACAGAACTCACGCGCGGATTCGCGAGTATCCATGCGATCGCGAGTTGGGCGGTGCTGCAGTCGAGCTCGGCCGCGATCGCGCCGAGCCGTTCGACCACGTCGTTGCTGGCCGGATCCGTCAGCCGCGCACGGAGCCAGTCGTAGCCCGGCAGTTGCGCGCGGCTACCCGGCGGTACGCCGTTCCGGTACTTGCCGGTGAGCAGCCCCGATGCCAGCGGGCTCCAGGTCGTCAGGCCGAGGCCGTAGTCGTCATAAAGCCGCGCGTATTCCTGCTCGACCCGGGTACGGTGGAACAGGTTGTACTGCGGCTGCTCGACGACCGGCTTGTGCAGATGGTGCCGCTCGGCAATTTCGTACGCGGCGCGGATCTCGTCGGCGCTCCATTCGGACGTGCCCCAGTAGAGCGCCTTGCCGCGCACGATCATGTCGCTCATCGCCCAGACGGTCTCCTCGATCGGCGTGTTCGGATCGGGGCGATGGCAGTACACGAGGTCGACATAGTCGAGCTGCAGCCGGCGCAGCGAGTGGTCGATCGCGTTCAGCAGATATTTCCGGTTCAGCGTGTGATACTGGTTCGGCGCTTCCGCGAGTCCCCAGAAGAACTTGGTGGACACGAGGTAGCTGATGCGCGGCCAGCCGAGCGACTTGATCGCCTGGCCCATGATTTCCTCGGATTTGCCACCCGCATAGACCTCGGCGTTGTCGAAGAAATTGACGCCCGCATCGCGGGCCGCCGCGAGGCATTCGCGGGCAACCCGCTGATCGACCTGGTTGCCGTAGGTGACCCACGAGCCGAGCGAAAGCGCGCTGATCTGAAGGCCGGAGCGGCCTAGCCGTCGATAGTGCATGGGAGTCTCCCTCGACTCGAAACCGACCTTAAGCTTAGACGTTTTGCGCGCGAACGGCGGGGCCGATCGTGCACAATAGCGGCTGGCCCATCTGCAGGACCGCGCGACGAAAGCGGCTGCAGCGGGGCGCGCTTTTTCGATCCGATAACGGAAGGAGACGGACATGGCAGCAGATCTGACCGGCAAGACCGCAGTCGTCACGGGCGCCGCAAGCGGCATCGGCAAGGAAATCGCACTCGAGCTCGCGAAGGCGGGCGC
>NZ_QTQD01000067.1:0-2954 GCF_003858025.1 Burkholderia sp. Bp9004
ACAGACTTGTTATAGGATCAAGCCTTACGGGCAATTAGTATCAGTTAGCTGAACGCATTACTGCGCTTACACACCTGACCTATCAACGTCCTGGTCTCGAACGACCCTTCAAGGGGATCTAGTCCCCAGGGATATCTCATCTTAAGGCGAGTTTCCCGCTTAGATGCTTTCAGCGGTTATCTCTTCCGAACATAGCTACCCGGCGATGCCACTGGCGTGACAACCGGTACACCAGAGGTTCGTCCACTCCGGTCCTCTCGTACTAGGAGCAGCCCCCTTCAAATATCCAACGCCCACGGCAGATAGGGACCAAACTGTCTCACGACGTTTTAAACCCAGCTCACGTACCTCTTTAAATGGCGAACAGCCATACCCTTGGGACCGGCTACAGCCCCAGGATGAGATGAGCCGACATCGAGGTGCCAAACACCGCCGTCGATATGAACTCTTGGGCGGTATCAGCCTGTTATCCCCAGAGTACCTTTTATCCGTTGAGCGATGGCCCTTCCATACAGAACCACCGGATCACTATGACCTGCTTTCGCACCTGCTCGACTTGTCGGTCTCGCAGTTAAGCACGCTTATGCCATTGCACTATCAGCACGATTTCCGACCGTACCTAGCGTACCTTCGTACTCCTCCGTTACGCTTTGGGAGGAGACCGCCCCAGTCAAACTGCCTACCATGCACTGTCCCCGACCCGGATCACGGGCCAAGGTTAGAACCTCAAACAAACCAGGGTGGTATTTCAAGGACGGCTCCACCGAAACTAGCGTTCCGGTTTCATAGCCTCCCACCTATCCTACACAGATCGGTTCAAAGTCCAATGCAAAGCTACAGTAAAGGTTCATGGGGTCTTTCCGTCTAGCCGCGGGTAGATTGCATCATCACAAACACTTCAACTTCGCTGAGTCTCGGGAGGAGACAGTGTGGCCATCGTTACGCCATTCGTGCAGGTCGGAACTTACCCGACAAGGAATTTCGCTACCTTAGGACCGTTATAGTTACGGCCGCCGTTTACCGGGACTTCAATCAAGAGCTTGCACCCCATCATTTAATCTTCCGGCACCGGGCAGGCGTCACACCCTATACGTCCACTTTCGTGTTTGCAGAGTGCTGTGTTTTTATTAAACAGTCGCAGCCACCAGTTTATTGCAACCCCTTCACCCTCCTGGCGCAGGCCAGTCAAGCTACAAGGGCGTACCTTATCCCGAAGTTACGGTACCAATTTGCCGAGTTCCTTCTCCCGAGTTCTCTCAAGCGCCTTAGAATACTCATCTCGCCCACCTGTGTCGGTTTGCGGTACGGTCATCGTTAGACTGAAGCTTAGAGGCTTTTCTTGGAACCACTTCCAATTGCTTCGCTTCCGAAGAAGCTCGCGCCACACCCTTGAATTGCGCACCCGGATTTGCCTAAGTGCCTTCTCCAATGCAGCGACCGGGACTTCCAACACCCGGACAACCTTCCGCGATCCGTCCCCCCATCGCATCTAACAATGGTGCAGGAATATTGACCTGCTTCCCATCAGCTACGCATTTCTGCCTCGCCTTAGGGGCCGACTCACCCTACGCCGATGAACGTTGCGTAGGAAACCTTGGGCTTACGGCGAGGGGGCCTTTCACCCCCTTTATCGCTACTCATGTCAGCATTCGCACTTCCGATACCTCCAGCACCCTTTACAAGGCACCTTCGCAGGCTTACGGAACGCTCTCCTACCATGCGTGCAAAGCACGCATCCGCAGCTTCGGTATATAGCTTAGCCCCGTTACATCTTCCGCGCAGGACGACTCGATCAGTGAGCTATTACGCTTTCTTTAAAGGGTGGCTGCTTCTAAGCCAACCTCCTGACTGTTTTAGCCTTCCCACTTCGTTTCCCACTTAGCTATATTTGGGGACCTTAGCTGGCGGTCTGGGTTGTTTCCCTCTTGACACCGGACGTTAGCACCCGATGTCTGTCTCCCGTGATTGCACTCTTCGGTATTCGGAGTTTGCTATGGCGGGGTAATCTGCAATAGACCCCCCAACCATGACAGTGCTCTACCCCCGAAGGTGAGACACGAGGCACTACCTAAATAGTTTTCGGAGAGAACCAGCTATTTCCAAGTTTGTTTAGCCTTTCACCCCTATCCACAGCTCATCCCCTAACTTTTCAACGTTAGTGGGTTCGGACCTCCAGTACGTGTTACCGCACCTTCATCCTGGCCATGGATAGATCACTTGGTTTCGGGTCTACGCCCAGCAACTGAACGCCCTATTCGGACTCGCTTTCGCTACGCCTGCCCTATACGGTTAAGCTTGCTACTGAACGTAAGTCGCTGACCCATTATACAAAAGGTACGCCGTCACCCCTTACGAGGCTCCGACTGTTTGTATGCATGCGGTTTCAGGATCTATTTCACTCCCCTCCCGGGGTTCTTTTCGCCTTTCCCTCACGGTACTGGTTCACTATCGGTCGATCACGAGTATTTAGCCTTGGAGGATGGTCCCCCCATCTTCAGACAGGATTTCACGTGTCCCGCCCTACTTGTCGCACACCTAGTTCTTTCATACTGTTTTCGCCTACAGGGCTATCACCTGCTATGGCCGCACTTTCCAGAGCGTTCGGCTAACAATACAAATAAAGAGTGCAAGGCTCATCCCATTTCGCTCGCCACTACTTTGGGAATCTCGGTTGATTTCTTTTCCTGCGGTTACTTAGATGTTTCAGTTCACCGCGTTCGCTTCACATGACCTATGTATTCAGTCATGGATACTCCAAAAGGAGTGGGTTTCCCCATTCGGACATCTACGGATCAAAGCTCGTTTGCCAGCTCCCCGTAGCTTTTCGCAGGCTACCGCGTCCTTCATCGCCTGTGATCGCCAAGGCATCCACCACATGCACTTGTTCGCTTGACCCTATAACGAGTCTGTCTCGTTACAGGTTGAGTTCTCGCGTTGTGCCGTATTCCAATTGA
>NZ_QTQD01000068.1:0-2430 GCF_003858025.1 Burkholderia sp. Bp9004
GAATGTCTGTTCACCGCATGTCACGAGCCGCACCTGCTAGCGACGCCCTAATCGGGAATCTCACCGCTGGCGCACTTTGAAAGTCAGTGACTATCGCAAGTTAGCCTAGGTTTTCCGACCCTGATGGCGCGGGCATCCCGGCCAGGATGCCCTCGGACATCGCACGCTGGAAGCGGTCGACCAGGAAGTCCAGTAGCACCCTCACGCGTGGAGTCATATAGCGATTTCGGTTCAACACGGCATATATGCCGGGCTCACCTTCGACCCACTCCGGCAACACGACCTGAAGTTTGCCTGCACGAATATCCGCTGCGGCATCCCATATTGTCTTGCGGGCTATGCCGAACCCGGCAAGTGTCCACGCACGTGCCAAGGCGCCATCATTTGTTTCCCATGCGTTTTCCATTGCTACGGTGTGATTCCAACGCTTGCCTTCGGACACGAAGTGAAATTCGTTCAACGGGCCTGCAGCCGTAACCAGAACGACAAACTGATGGGCAACCAGGTCAGCCGGGATTCGCGGCGTGCCGTGATTGGTCAGATATTCAGGAGACGCACATAGCACTCGCCAGTTCGGTGCAAGTTGCCGTGCGATAAGTGAAGGATTGTTTGGCCTTCCAAATCGGATTGCGAGATCCACGTCGTCTTGCAGCAAGTCGGAGACGGAGTCGGTCAGGTTAAGTGCGATTTTCAGCTCGGGCTGCGTGCGAACGAAGTCTTCTAGCCAGCTACTCAGTAGATTGCGGCCGAAATCGGCCGATGCCGAAATCCGAACCTTGCCGCGCGCTATCCCCTGGCTCGCGTTGAGTGCGGCCTCGGCATCCTCGATGGCCCTCAATGCGATGCGGCAGTGGTGGTGGTATAGCCGGCCCTCTTCGGTTAGGCGTAGTTGCCTTGTATTGCGGTCGAATAGCCTTGTTGAGAGTGCCGCTTCCAGTTTGGTGAGCCGCGCGCTCGCCGCTGCCGGTGAGAATCCCAGCTTACGACCGGCAGCGGACAAGTTGCCCAGTGCCGCTGCCTCCACGAACAAACGCATGTCGCCCAGTCGATCAGTTGCCATTCTTCATCCAGATTTGAAAAGTATTCAAATGCGCGGCCAATTATCAAATCCATGTTTACTAGGCAGACTGCCACTCTGCAAGCCCCAACGAGGGAAAACGTTGAAATCTGGAGAACAAGATGGATAAAAATTGCGGGGCAGCGACCGTGGGTATCGGATGCGCTGAGACGGTGAATCGTCTCCCCGTGGGAGCGTTGTTTGCATTGGCGATGGCCAGTTTCATCGCCACAGCGAACGAAACTGTGCCGGCTGGCTTGCTTCCAGAGATTGCACAAGGGTTCCACGTCAGCGAAGCCTGGGCTGGGCAACTTGTAACCCTCTGTGCGCTCGGGTCGGGTGTAGCAGCCATCCCGCTGACCGCAGTTGTCCGTAAGTGGCAACGGCGGCATGTCTTGTTGCTGGTGTTGGCCGCGTTTCTCGTTTGCAATGCGATCACTGCGGTGTCGACGAATTACGTGCTGACGCTGGCTACGCGCTTTGCTGTGGGACTCGCCACCGGACTGGCTTGGTGCCTTTTGGCGTCATACGCGCGGCGTATGGTTCCCGCGTCGATGCAGGGACGCGCGCTTGCGGTGGCGATGATCGGCATTCCTTTGGCGTTGTCGGTCGGGGTGCCGTTAAGCGTCTGGCTCGGCAGTATGGTCGGCTGGCGCAGCATCTTTGGCATTATGTCCGGGATGTCACTGGCGTTAATGGCCTTGGTGTGCTGGAAAGTGCCGGATTATCCTGGCGAGATGACGAACCACCGTTTGCCGATGCGGCGAGTCCTCATGATCCGGGGCGTGCGACCCGTGCTGTTCGTGGTGATGGCCTGGATTCTTCCACATTACATTCTTTACACGTACATTGCGCCTTACCTGGCATCGGTCGGACTGGCGCGCGATGTGGATTCTGTGCTGCTGATCTTTGGTATCTCTTCCATGCTCGGCATTTGGGTTATCGGTTCTCTCGTTGACGGGTGGCTGCGCCTGTTGGTATTGGGCGGGCTCGGAGCCTTCGCCTGCGTTTCGGTGATATTTGGGTTAGGCGCCACGTCACCCACGGTCATCTGCGTTGGCGTTGCGATCTGGGGCTTCAGTTTCGGCGGAGCGCCGACCCTTCTTCAGACTGCTTTGGCCGATGCCGCCGGCGAGGGGGCTGACATCGCGCAGTCCGCATTGGTGACGGTGTTCAATCTTTCGTTTGCCGGTAGTGGAATCGTCGGTGGCGTACTACTCGCGACGGTAGGCGTCGCTTCTTTTCCGTGGGTGGTCGCGTCGCTGCTGGTGATTGGCCTGTTAGCGGCATGGCAAGCGAATGCCCATGGATTTCCGTCTGGGCAGCGTCAATGAATGGACCAGGCACGTCGCTACGCGCAAGCCGCGAACGGC
>NZ_QTQD01000069.1:0-1900 GCF_003858025.1 Burkholderia sp. Bp9004
GCGACCATTTCCGGCATGCCGGCCTACCAGGCGCTTGCCGCCGAGGCCGAGCAGGATTACGAGGGCTTCTGGGCGCGTCTCGCGCGCGAGGGCCTCAGCTGGCACAAGCCGTTCACCAGGGTGCTCGACGAGAGCAATGCGCCGTTCTACAAGTGGTTCGATGACGGTGAGCTGAACGCGTCGTACAACTGCCTCGACCGTCACGTCGAAGCCGGCAACGGCGAGCGCGTCGCGGTGATCTTCGAGGCCGACGACGGCACCGTCACGCGCGTCACCTACGCCGATCTGCTGGCACGTGTATCGCGCTTCGCGAATGCGCTGAAGAAACGCGGACTCGGCAAGGGCGATCGCGTCGTCATCTATATTCCGATGTCGATCGAGGGCATCGTCGCGATGCAGGCCTGCGCGCGCATCGGGGCCACGCACTCGGTCGTGTTCGGCGGCTTCTCCGCGAAATCGCTGAACGAGCGGCTCGTCGACGTCGGCGCGGTCGCGCTCATCACCGCCGACGAGCAGGCGCGCGGCGGCAAGACGCTGCCGCTCAAGAGCATCGCCGACGAGGCGCTCGCGATGGGCGGCTGCGAAGCAGTCAAGAGCGTGATCGTCTATCGCCGCACCGGCGGCAAGATCGACTGGCACGCCGGGCGCGACCTGTGGATGCACGAGATCGCCGATAGCGAGCCCGACACGTGCGCACCGGAATGGGTCGGCGCCGAGCATCCGCTGTTCATCCTCTATACGTCGGGCTCGACCGGCAAGCCGAAGGGCGTGCAGCACAGCACCGGCGGCTACCTGCTGTGGGCCGCGCAGACGATGAAGTGGACCTTCGACTGGAAACCGACCGACGTGTTCTGGTGCACGGCCGACATCGGCTGGGTCACGGGCCACACGTATATCACCTACGGCCCGCTCGCGTGCGGCGGCACGCAGGTCGTGTTCGAAGGCGTGCCGACCTGGCCGGACGCCGGCCGCTTCTGGAAGATGATCAACGATCACAAGGTCACGGTGTTCTACACCGCACCGACCGCGATCCGCTCGCTGATCAAGGCCGCCGAGGCCGACGACAAGGTTCATCCGAAGAGTTACGACCTGTCGAGCCTGCGCATCATCGGCACGGTCGGCGAACCGATCAATCCGGAAGCGTGGATGTGGTACCACAAGCACGTCGGCCAGGAGCGCTGCCCGATCGTCGACACGTGGTGGCAGACCGAAACCGGCGGCCACATGATCACGCCGCTGCCGGGCGCAACGCCGACGGTGCCGGGGTCATGCACGCTGCCGCTGCCGGGCATCATGGCCGCGGTGGTCGACGAGACCGGCCAGGACGTGCCGAACGGGCAAGGCGGCATTCTCGTCGTCAAGCGTCCGTGGCCCTCGATGATCCGCACGATCTGGGGCGACCCGGTGCGCTTCAAGAAGAGCTATTACCCCGAGGAGCTCGGCGGCACGCTCTATCTGGCCGGCGACGGCACGGTGCGCGACAAGGACACCGGCTACTTCACGATCATGGGCCGCATCGACGACGTGCTGAACGTGTCGGGCCACCGGCTCGGCACGATGGAGATCGAGTCGGCGCTGGTTTCGCACGAGCTGGTTGCGGAAGCGGCGGTGGTCGGCCGCCCGGACGACACGACGGGCGAGGCGGTGGTCGCGTTCGTGGTGCTGAAGCGTTCGCGTCCGGAAGGCGAGGAAGCGGCGGCGCTCGCGAAGACGCTGCGCGACTGGGTCGGCAAGCAGATCGGGCCGATCGCGAAGCCGAAGGACATCCGCTTCGGCGACAACCTGCCGAAGACGCGCTCGGGCAAGATCATGCGGCGCCTGCTGCGCTCGCTCGCGAAGGGCGAGGCGATCACGCAGGACACGTCCACGCTCGAGAACCCGGCGATCCTCGAGCAGCTCG
>NZ_QTQD01000071.1:0-1701 GCF_003858025.1 Burkholderia sp. Bp9004
GAATACCGGAACATCGGATTCGGCGATATCACGATGAAATATCGCATGCCCTTGGCGGCGATATTGTCGATCCTCCATCGAGTCAGCGGCGCGCTGCTGTTCCTGTTCCTGCCGTTCCTGCTGTTCCTCTTCGACCAGAGTCTCACCTCCGAGCTCAGCTTCGAAGTCTTCAAGGCTTTCCTCTCCAACATCGTCGTCAAGCTGATCGTCCTCGCGCTGTCCTGGGCGTTCCTCCACCATTTCTGCGCCGGCATTCGCCACCTGCTGATGGACGTCAACCACGACGCCGTCTCGAAGGAAGGCGGCAAGCGGACGGCCGTCGTCGTCTTTGTCGTCTCGATCGCCCTGACGATCGCCATGGCACTCAAACTGTTCGGAGCATTCTAAGAAAATGGCAGCCAATAACCGAATCGGCTCGAAGCGCCTCGTCGTCGGCGCTCACTACGGCCTGCGCGACTGGCTCGCGCAGCGCGTCACCGCCACGATCATGGCGGTCTACACGGTCATTCTGCTCGTCCTGTTCTTCGGCGCGCACGACTTCTCGTACGAAGGCTGGGCATCGATCTTCTCCGCGCAATGGATGAAGCTCGCGACCTTCGTGACGCTGCTTTCCCTCTTCTACCACGCATGGGTCGGCGTGCGCGACATCTGGATGGACTACGTGAAGCCCGTCGGTGTGCGCCTGCTGCTGCAATCGCTGACCATCGTCTGGCTGCTCGCATGTGCGGGCTACGCCGCGCAGATTCTCTGGAGAGTGTAAAGAATGGCTGCAATCAAAACTTCCCTGCCGCGCCGCAAGTTCGACGTGGTGATCGTCGGCGCGGGCGGCTCGGGCTTGCGCGCAGCGCTGCAACTGTCGCGTGCGGGCCTGTCGGTCGGCGTGCTGTCGAAGGTGTTCCCGACCCGTTCGCACACGGTGGCCGCACAGGGCGGCATCGGCGCGTCGCTCGGCAACATGAGCGAAGACAACTGGCACTTCCACTTCTACGACACGATCAAGGGTTCCGACTGGCTCGGCGACCAGGACGCGATCGAGTTCATGTGCCGCGAAGCACCGAACGTCGTGTATGAACTGGAACACTTCGGCATGCCGTTCGACCGTAACGCGGACGGCACGATCTACCAGCGTCCGTTCGGCGGCCACACCGCGAACTACGGCGAGAAGCCGGTCCAGCGCGCGTGCGCGGCCGCCGACCGTACCGGTCACGCGCTGCTGCACACGCTGTACCAGCAGAACGTCGAGGCGAAGACGCAGTTCTTCGTCGAATGGATGGCGCTCGACCTGATCCGCGACGCGGAAGGCGACGTGCTCGGCGTGACGGCCCTCGAGATGGAGACGGGCGACGTCTACATCATGGAAGGCAAGACGACGCTGTTCGCGACGGGCGGCGCAGGCCGGATCTTCGCGGCATCGACCAACGCGTTCATCAACACCGGCGACGGCCTCGGCATGGCTGCACGCTCGGGCATCGCGCTGCAGGACATGGAGTTCTGGCAGTTCCACCCGACCGGCGTGGCCGGCGCGGGCGTGCTGATCACCGAAGGCGTGCGCGGCGAAGGCGGCATCCTGCGCAACGCGAACGGCGAGCGCTTCATGGAACGCTACGCCCCGACGCTGAAGGATCTGGCGCCGCGTGACTTCGTGTCGCGTTCGATGGACCAGGAAATCAAGGAAGGCCGCGGCGTCGGTCCGAACAAGGA
>NZ_QTQD01000072.1:0-1565 GCF_003858025.1 Burkholderia sp. Bp9004
GCCGGGCTGTCGGCGGCGATCCGGCTCAAGCAGCTGGCCGCCGAGAAAGGCACCGAGATCGGCGTGTGCGTGCTCGAGAAGGGTTCCGAGATCGGCGCGCACATCCTGTCGGGCGCGGTGATGGACCCGCGCGCGATCACCGAACTGTTCCCCGACTGGAAGGAACAGGGCGCGCCGCTCACCGTCGAGGTGACGGAGGACCGCTTCCTGTTCCTGTCCGAGAAGAGCGCGGTCACGACGCCGAACTGGGCGCTGCCCGAGAACTTCCAGAACCACGGCAACTACGTGATCTCGCTGGGCAACGTCACGCGCTGGCTTGGGACACAGGCGGAAGCTCTGGGCGTCGAGATCTTCCCGGGCTTCCCGGCTGCGGAGATCCTGTACAACGACGACGGCTCCGTGAAAGGTGTCGCGACCGGCAACATGGGCGTGGGCAAGGACGGCGAGCCGACCGAGAACTTCCAGCTCGGCATGGAGCTGCACGCGAAGTACACGCTGTTCGCCGAAGGCTGCCGCGGCCACCTCGGCCGCCAGCTGATCTCGAAGTTCAAGCTCGACGCGAACGCCGATCCGCAGGCGTACGGGATCGGCATCAAGGAACTGTGGGAAATCGATCCCGCGAAGCACAAGCCGGGCCTCGTGATCCACACGGCCGGCTGGCCGCTGAAGTCGGACACGTACGGCGGCTCGTTCCTGTATCACATGGACAACAACCAGGTCGTGGTCGGCTTCGTGGTGGGCCTGGGCTACACGAACCCGTATCTGTCGCCGTTCGAGGAATTCCAGCGCTACAAGACGCACCCGTCGATCCGCGCGTTCCTCGAAGGCGGCAAGCGCGTGTCGTACGGCGCGCGGGCGATCACGGCCGGCGGCCTGCTGTCGCTGCCGAAGACGGTGTTCCCGGGCGGCGCGCTGATCGGCGACGACGCGGGCTTCCTGAACGCATCGCGGATCAAGGGCAGCCACGCGGCGATCAAGACGGGCATGCTGGCGGCGGACGCCGCGTTCGACGCGCTGCAGGCCGGCCGTCAGAGTGACGAGCTCAACGCGTATCCGGACGCCTTCAAGCAGTCGTGGCTGCATACGGAGCTGTACCGCGCACGCAACTTCAAGCAGTGGATGGCGAAGGGCCTGTACCTGGGCACGCTGATGGTCGGGCTCGAGCAGAAGGTGATGGGCGGCAACGTGCCGTGGACGCTGCACCACAAGCATGCGGATCACGAGATGCTGAAGCCGGCCTCGCAATGCACGCCGATCGAATATCCGAAGCCGGATGGCAAGCTGACGTTCGACCGGCTGTCGTCGGTGTTCATCTCGAACACGAACCACGAGGAAAACCAGCCGGCGCACCTGACGCTGAAGGATGCGAACGTGCCGGTGAACGTGAACCTGCGGACCTACGCGGGGCCGGAGGGGCGCTTCTGCCCGGCGGCGGTGTACGAGTTCGTGAAGAACGACGACGGCAGCGACCGGCTGGTGATCAACGCGCAGAACTGCGTGCACTGCAAGACGTGCGACATCAAGGACCCGACGCAGAACATCGTGTGGGTCACGCCGGAAGGCGG
>NZ_QTQD01000073.1:0-1534 GCF_003858025.1 Burkholderia sp. Bp9004
CCATCACGCGCTACGAGTACGAGGAGGCGACCGGCAAACTGGCGCGCGCCATCGACGGGCAGCGCATCACCGCCTACACCTTCGATCCGATGGGCCGCCTCACCGAGCGACGCGCTGCGCTGCAAACCGGCGACGCAGCCCCGCGCGAGCAAGACTGGCAGGTCGAACGCTTCGCCTACGACCTCAACGGCAACCTCGCGCTGGCGACCAACGCCGACAGCCGCCTGCAATGGTTCCACGACCCGGCCGGCAACCTGGTGCGCGAACACCAGCACTACAGCCGATTGGGCAAGCCCCTGGTGGGTGTGTGGCTGCACGAATACGATGCGCTGAACCAGCGTATTGCCACCGTGCGCCCGGACGGCCACCGTGTCAGCTGGCTCACCTACGGCAGTGGCCACCTGCTGGCGCTGCAGCTCGACGAGCGCGAACTGGTCAGCTACGAGCGTGACGACCTGCACCGCGAGGTCGCACGGCTGCAAGGCAACCGCCTGCTGCAAACGCAGCAGTGGGACGCCATGGGGCGGCTCAGCGAGCAGGTGCTTGCCCACGAATCCAAAGGCCCGGTCGGGCAAACCGCAGGCGGCAACCGCCTGCTGGTGCGCCGTTACCGCTACGACGCCGGCGGCCAGCTCACCGACATCAACGACACGCGGCGCGGGCAGCTCGCCTACCGCTACGACCCGGTGGGCCGCCTGCTCGAAGCGCAAAGCCGGCTCGGCCACGAGACCTTCGACTTCGACCCGGCCAGCAACCTCATCGACCCGGCCGAGCAGCGCGAAGCCAAGCGCCAGCGCATGCCGCGCATCAAGGCGCAGGACAACCTGCTCAAGCAATACGCCGGCACCCATTACCAGTACGACGCGCGCGGCAACCTCACGCAGCGTTGGCACAACGGCAAGGTAGGCCGCTTCACCTGGGACCTGTTTGACCGCCTGACGCACTACGAAGACGAGCGTCTGAAGGTCGACTACACCTACGACGCCCTCGGCCGGCGCCTGTCCAAGCACAGCCAGGCGCACTACGAGGAAAGAAGCGAAGCGGGGCCACACTGGAACCGCGCCGAGCGGGTCAAGCGCAACCGCGAGCTGCAGTGTGGCTTCACGCTGTACGGCTGGGATGGCGACTCGCTAGCGTGGGAGAGCAAGATCGCCGACGAGGACGGCTTCGGCGCGCGCACCACGCACTACGTGTACGAGCCGGGCAGCTTTGTGCCGGTGGCGCAGGCGGTGCGCGAGGAAGCCATCGAATTGCTGGACCAGCCCGAGTACGGCGATTTTTATCGGCGTGACAAGGATCCGCTCTGGCTACCGCCGCCGCCCGCACCGGTTGTCGACACGCTGGCCTGGTACCAGTGTGACCATCTTGGCACGCCGCAGGAACTGACCGGCGAGCGGAGCGAGATTGCTTGGCGTGCGGAATATCGTGCGTGGGGAGTGGCAGAGGAGGCCATTCAAATCGCAGTGGATGGCCGAGCGGAATTGCACAACTGGATTCGATTTCAGGGACAGTACCATGACCATGAAACCGGTCT
>NZ_QTQD01000074.1:0-1445 GCF_003858025.1 Burkholderia sp. Bp9004
CTGTCGTCGTCCACGTCGACCGGTCTCTCGTCGGCTAATAGCTCGATCAGCTCGCTCTCCACGTCGACTTCGACGGGCATCAACTCGCTGTCCACGGGCCTCAGCTCGACCAACAGCTCGGTTACGTCGCTGTCGACCTCCACGTCGACGGGTCTCTCGTCGGCTAATAGCTCGATCAGCTCGCTGTCCACCTCGACTTCGACGGGCATCAACTCGTTGTCCACGGGCCTGAGCTCGACCAACAGCTCGGTCACGTCGCTGTCGTCGTCCACGTCGACCGGTCTCTCGTCCGCTAATAGCTCGATCAGCTCGCTCTCCACGTCGACCTCGACGGGCATCAACTCGCTGTCCACGGGCCTCAGCACTGTCACGACCAAGACCGACAATCTGGGCAGCAGCACCGCCGCAGCCCTCGGCGGCGGCGCGAGCTACAACCCGGCAACCGGCACGGTTTCCGCTCCGTCGTACACGACGTACAACTCGAACGGCACGACGTCGACCGCCAACAGCGTCGGCTCGGCGATCGACAGCATCAACAACCAGGGCATCAAGTACTTCCACGCAAATTCGACAGCAGCCGACAGCCAGGCGCTCGGCACCGATTCGGTCGCGATCGGCCCGAATGCCATCGCCAACAACACCGGCGACGTCGCACTCGGCAGCAGCTCCGTCACTGGAGCGCCCAACGCGACGCCGACGGGTACCGTCGGCGGCGTGACCACCACGTTCGCGGGCGGCAATCCGAGCAGCGTGGTGAGCGTCGGCAATGCGAGCACGGGCACCACGCGCCAAATCACCAATGTCGCGGCAGGCCAAATCACGGCGACCAGCACGGACGCGATCAACGGCTCCCAACTCTTCGCGACCAATTCCATCGTGGATTCGCTGTCGACGACGGTGTCGTCGTCCAGCAGCGCGATCTCGTCGCTGTCGACCGGCATCACTTCGTTGTCGACGGGGCTTAGCTCGACCAATAGCTCGGTGACCTCGCTGTCGTCGTCGACTTCAACGGGGCTGTCGTCTGCCAATAGCTCGATCGCTTCGCTCTCCACGTCGACTTCGACGGGCCTCAGCTCGTTGTCCACGGGCCTCAGCTCGACCGACAGCTCGGTGGCTTCGCTGTCGACTTCCACGTCGACCGGCCTCTCGTCGGCAACCAGCTCGATCAGCTCGCTGTCCACGTCGACCTCGACCGGCATCAGCTCGTTGTCCACGGGTCTCAGCTCGACCGACAGCTCGGTGGCTTCGCTCTCGACCTCCACGTCGACCGGCCTCTCGTCGGCAACCAGCTCGATCTCGTCGCTGTCCACGTCGACCTCGACCGGCATCAGCTCGTTGTCCACGGGCCTCAGCTCGACCGATAGCTCGGTGGCTTCGCTGTCGACCTCCACGTCGACCGGCCTCTCGTCGGCAACCAGCTCGATCAGCTCGCTGTCCACGTCGAC
>NZ_QTQD01000075.1:0-1420 GCF_003858025.1 Burkholderia sp. Bp9004
TAATGCCGTTCAGTTAAGATTCTTTCTGAGGAACCGGACAGCATAACGAGCAGGACGGGACTTGACGGCCCGATCGCATTTTCGATCGGGCCGTTTTACATTGATGAGTAGCTTGAGGTGCTCGCGCAGCCGTTTGAGAACGGCGGGCAGCTTGGCAAAGGCAGGTGTGCGCGCGGCCCACATCATCTCGTGCTGGATGAGATGGAATGAGCGAACGAAGCTCAGTTCGGTCGGTTCGCATTTGGCCTCAAAGGCCGCGCAGGCCATCTCGCGGCGAATCAGGTTATAGGCGATCAATGCCCCCCAGATTTCCTGGTAAATGCCTTCAACCGTTCGGCTGCGCAGCGTCAGCTCGCGCCCGAGCATTGATTGCTTGAGCTCGCGGTAGCTGGTTTCAACCTGCCAGCGGCGCTCATAGCAGGCGTCCAGATCGGCCATCTTGAAGCGGCGGCGGTCAGTCAGTGAAGTCAGCAGCACCCGCTCGCGGCCTGCTGCATCCAGCACGCGGATCGCGCGAGCCGTCCACCATTCGGGCAATTCAGGGCACTTCTTCCGTGCTTGTGGTGACACGCGCATGCGCACCAAGGCATCGTCAGGCTTGCCCGATATCACCTCCCAACGTGTATTGGACTTGGCCGGAATCAGGAAGTGGCGATTGCGCTCACCCGAACTCAGGCCGCACAGAATTTCGGCGCACAGAAAGCCCTTGTCGAATACCGTCAACGAGTGATCCGGGATCTGCTCCAGCAGTTGTTTGGCATAGAGCATCTCATTCGTGTCGTAACGGCCGAAGGCGATGTTGGCGACGAGATGGGTCGGAATCGAGGTCAGCGTCACGGCCCGCACCTGCGGGTAGCTAGCCACCTTACCGCTGGCATAGCCCTGAGCGCCGAAGTGCTCACGATTGGCGGGGCTGTCCGGAGTGCGCAGCGTGGTGCCATCCATGGCCCACAAGCTCAACCCTTTGAAGGCGTGGCGTGCACCGTCTTGCTGGCACCAGGCTTGAGCGGTGCGTTCAAATAGCCAGGCCATGGGCGCATCGCCGAGTCTCTGCCGCGCTTGAGCGACGGCGCTCTTGCTGACGAATGAGGCCTCGTTGGGCAAGACCAGATCGAGGCTATCGACTACCTCGCTGATAGACCAGTGTCGGTAGATGGCCAGCGCGATGACCAGCCATACCACCTGCTCGGCTGGTAATCGCCGCCGGCGAATGCTGGCCGTGCCCGTCGCTTCGATGGCCTGTTCGATCCAGTTATGTGGCAGATGCTCGCCGAGCCGACTGAGGTCGGCAGGTGCTGCATCCAGGAGAAAGGTCAGGTGGTCGTTCAGCATCGCTGACCAAGTTAACAGCTTGCCGCTCTGTTTACAACTCCAACCCTAAAAACAAAAATGCCGTTCAGTTCTTAACTGAACGGCATTA
>NZ_QTQD01000076.1:0-1340 GCF_003858025.1 Burkholderia sp. Bp9004
TCCATGACGATACTCCTATGAACGGTAACGTCAGCAGTTACGATACGCCTGCCGGAGCAGTCCATACCATTAACTGGCGGACGAAATATGGACGACTATCGCCCTCGGAGCTGCGCCGGCTGAAGCAACTTGAGGAAGAGAACGCGAAGCTCAAGCGGCTCGCGGCTGTTCTGTCGCTGGAAAAGGCCATGCTGCAGGACATGCTGTCAAATAGGCTTTGAAGCCTTCTCGGCGCCGAGATCTGGCCACGGACTTGATGCAGCGTTTCGGCGCGAGCCAACGGCAGACCTGCGCGTTGCTGCAGCTTTCTCGCACGGTCTACCGTCACGAGTCGGTCGCGCGGGATCACAGCGCACTGGAAATGCGCATCAAGGAGATCACGGAAGTGCGGAGGCATTACGGTGCGCCCCCCGTGTACGTGATGCTTCGCAGGGAAGGCTGGAGAGACAATCATCAGAGAGTAGAACGCGTGTATCGTGAACTGAGCCTTTCGTTGTGCCACAACCGAGCCCGTCGAAACAAGTCTGCCCGGCGCCGGCAACCGAAGCAGTCAGTGAGCGCGATCAAAGAAAGCTGGAGTAAGAACCTCGTCGCTGATGCGCTGTTTGATGGTCGACGCTTGCGCACCCGCACGATCGTGGTCAACTACCCGCGGGAATGCTTGGCGATTGAAGTCGGCGGCTCGTTGAGTGGCGAGCACGCTGTTGCCGCGCTGACCAGGCTTGCACAGCATCGTCCGCTTCCACGCTATATCAAGGCAGACAATGGCAGCGAGTTCATTTCGAAGGCGCTCGACAAATGGGCGCACGAGAACGGCGTGGAGATTGATTTCTCGCATCCTGGCAAGCCGACCGACAACGCGAAGAATGAATCCTTCGACGGACGCTTTCGGGAGGAATGCCTCAACGCGCATTGGTTCTCGTCGCTTGTAGAAGCCAGACGCAAAATCGAGGTCTGTCGCGAGTACTACAACGAGGCGCGCCCTCACTCTGCGCTGCAGTGGATGACACCGGCAGAATTCGCCCGCCAGTGCACCGATCGGGCCGGGGCGGCCCCCCCCGAAGCACCGGAATTTTCGAGCTAAGACCGGGATGGAAATTGGGCCAGCCTCATTGAGCAACAACCGGAGAGGTTCGATTGCTTGCACTCGTGCTTTCCGCCGCCCAAATGCAAAAACCCCCGCCTTTTCGGGCGGGGGTTTCTGGCTTAGGGAGCCTGACGATTACCTACTTTCACACGGGAATCCGCACTATCATCGGCGTAGAGTCGTTTCACGGTCCTGTTCGGGATGGGAAGGGGTGGGACCGACTCGCTATGGTCATCAGGCAAAGAGGGTTGTT
>NZ_QTQD01000077.1:0-1340 GCF_003858025.1 Burkholderia sp. Bp9004
GTCAGCGTCGTCTTGCCGTGGTCAACGTGACCAATCGTACCAACGTTGACGTGCGGCTTGGTCCGCTCAAACTTTTCCTTGGCCATTTTCAACTCCCAAAAGGAATTTCACATGTTGCGCCGCGCGCAAACAGACACTGACTTTGTACTGCTGGTGCCCATGGGCAGGATCGAACTGCCGACCTCTCCCTTACCAAGGGAGTGCTCTACCACTGAGCCACATGGGCGCTATTACGCTTCAACTACACGGACTGGAGCGGGTGAAGGGAATCGAACCCTCGTCGTAAGCTTGGAAGGCTTCTGCTCTACCATTGAGCTACACCCGCACGGGCCACTAACGATTCCCTACCGCTCTTTGCGTTGATGTTCTGGTGGAGGAGGTTGGATTCGAACCAACGTAGGCGTAAGCCAACAGATTTACAGTCTGCCCCCTTTAGCCACTCGGGCACCCCTCCGTAGAGAACTGACGATTATGGGGGTGCATCGCACTCTTGTCAAGCACATCCGAAAGATTATTTTCATTCTCTTCCAGAGCACTTGCCGACTCACCCGACACTCACGCTCACCCGGCTGAGGCAAGCACGAGAGGAGGCCGATCGGCGCCACATCTTCGTCAGACTCCGTCTTCAGCTTCGATTTGCATCTTCGCTAAAAACGAAAGACCGCCATGATACGACCTCCCGCGGATAATGCCAAGCGGGTAGATGCAAAAAATTTGCAATTTCCATGCCGACGGGAATTGCGGGGGCATCCGGCAAACTTCCGGACCAGCTGAGGCCGATTGACGGTGACGTCAGCATATCGCCCGGCCCGGGGCTGCCGCGTTGTCCGCAGGGGCCTCGGGGACACCGACACCGGATTCCGGATATAGCGCCGCCGTTCGCCTCCTCCGCTGCGATAGCTTGACCTGACGCTCACGTTGATAAGCTTGCACGAAGGCCCGATGCAATGCGGGCTGCACCGCTGCACGTTCGCCGCGACGGTGACGCGCATTCGACGTGGTAGCCAGGGGTGCGGGAGCAGATCGTCGCGTATGAGCGGCAGCATGACGCCGAAGCAGGTTGAGCTTTGACCCTAGCCCACAATATGGCCCCACTTAGAAGTGGAAAATTCCGGCATGACGATGTCATCGGGACCTGGAGGTCATGCCGCGAAGAAGAGCAAGTTCACCGAAGAGCAGATCGCCTATGCGTTGAAGCAGGCCGAGCTGGGCACGCCGGTCGCGGAGGCCAGTCGCAGTATGGGGATCAGCGACGCAACGTTTTACATATATGGACTGCTCCCAATAGCAAACGGAAGTTGACGGACACGGAAGTCGATTGCGTACATATATCCGGCGTC
>NZ_QTQD01000078.1:0-1320 GCF_003858025.1 Burkholderia sp. Bp9004
CCAGTTAATGGTATGGACTGCTCCGGCAGGCGTATCGTAACTGCTGACGTTACCGTTCATAGGAGTATCGTCATGGAAATCATTCGGTTCCTTGCCATCGATCTTGCAAAGAATGTCTTCCAACTGCACGGCGTGGATGCCGCAGGCACGCTTGTGCTGCGACGTCGCGTCGGCCGCGCCCAACTGACTGAACTGGTTCTTCGACTTGCACCATGCACTATCGGGATGGAAGCCTGCTCAAGCGCCCATCATTGGGCACGGCAGTTTCAGCAGCAAGGCCACACGGTAAAACTCATCAGCCCGCAATTCGTGAAACCTTTCGTGAAGGGCAACAAGACTGACGGCAACGATGCTGAGGCGATCTGCGAGGCATTGCAGCGACCATCAATGCGGTTCGTGCCAATCAAGTCCCTCGAGCAACAAGATGTTCAAAGTCTTCACCGCGCTCGTAGTCGGCTCGTGAGCAATCGGACCGGGCTGGTGAGTCAGATGCGCGGCATTCTCGCAGAGCGAGGCATCGTATTCGCGCAATCTATCACGCGTGCGCGCCGGGAGATTCCGGCCATCGTCGCTGACACCACGAACGCCCTAACGCCACTCGCGCGCGAGATACTGGCCGATCTGATGGACCAGTTGCGCGAACTGGACAAGCGCATCACCGGATTCGACAGGCGTATCGATGCAGTGTTCAAGGCCAGCAAGACCTGCCAGCGCATTGCGCAGATTGAAGGAGTTGGTCCCAAAACGGCGACCGCCATCGTTGCTGCCGTATCCGATCCAAAGGACTTTAAGAACGGCCGTCACTTTGCTGCCTGGCTCGGCCTCGTTCCCCGTCAGAGCTCAAGCGGGGATCGAACACATCTCCTCGGCATCAGCAAGCGAGGCGACCGACATCTACGGACCTTGCTCATACACGGTGCACGCGCAGTACTCCGAACCGCTCCAACCAAACACGACAGAAAGCACGCCTGGGCTCTTGCGTTGCAGGCCCGGCGAGGCGCAAATCGAGCCATCGTGGCGATCGCGAACAAGATGGCCCGTGTCATCTGGTCGATGCTTGCAACCGGCCAGTCGTATCAGAAAGCAGTGTAGCAATGTCACCAACGATGCGTTGACGAATTGACGAATGGCACTCCGGTCGATCCGGCGAGCAGGGAACCTGATTTTTATAACGGCCCCCGAGGTCTTCCAGTTGTTGAGGCCTGCACGCGCGGAATTCCAGTTGGGCGCTGGGCTCTGCCCTGACGCCGGATATATGTACGCAATCGACTTCCGTGTCCGTCAACTTCCGTTTGCTATTGGGAGCAGTCCATATATGTA
>NZ_QTQD01000079.1:0-1163 GCF_003858025.1 Burkholderia sp. Bp9004
AGCGCGACGCCCATCCCGCCGCCGATGCACAGCGACGCCAGCCCGCGCTTCGCATCGCGCTTGACCATCTCGTGCAGCAGCGTCACCAGAATCCGGCAGCCCGACGCGCCGATCGGGTGACCGATCGCGATCGCCCCGCCGTTCACGTTCACCTTCGACGTGTCCCAGCCCATCTGCTTGTGCACCGCCAGCGCCTGCGCCGCGAATGCCTCGTTGATTTCCATCAGGTCCAGGTCGCCCGGCGTCCAGCCCGCACGCTCCAGGCAGCGGCGCGAGGCCGGCACCGGACCCATGCCCATCACGCTCGGATCCACGCCCGCGTTCGCGTATGCCTTGATCCGCGCAAGCGGCGTCAGGCCCAGCGCCGCCGCCTTCTGCGCCGACATCACCAGCACCGCCGCCGCGCCATCATTCAGCCCCGACGCGTTCGCCGCCGTCACCGAGCCGTCCTTCGAGAACGCCGGCTTCAGCCCCGCCAGCGATTCCGCCGTCACGCCGTGACGCACGAACTCGTCGGTCGCGAACTGCAGCGGCTCGCCCTTGCGCTGCGGAATCGACACCGGCACGATCTCCGCATCGAAGCGCCCGGCCTTCTGCGCGGCTTCCGCCTTGTTCTGCGACAGCGCCGCGAACGCGTCCTGCTCCTCGCGCGTGATCCCGTATTCCTTCGCGACGTTCTCCGCCGTGATGCCCATGTGGTACTGGTTGTACACGTCCCACAGGCCGTCCACGATCATCGTGTCGACCAGCTTCGCGTCGCCCATCCGGAACCCGTCGCGCGAGCCCGGCAGCACGTGCGGCGCCGCGCTCATGTTTTCCTGGCCGCCCGCGATCACGATGTCCGCGTCGCCCGCCACGATCGCGTTCGCCGCCAGCATCACGGCCTTCAGGCCCGAGCCGCACACCTTGTTGATCGTCATGCCCGGCACCGCGGTCGGCAGGCCGGCCTTGATCAGCGATTGGCGCGCCGGGTTCTGCCCCGAGCCCGCCGCCAGCACCTGGCCCATGATCACTTCGCTCACCTGCTCGGGCTTCACGCCCGAACGCTCCAGCACCGCGCGAATCACCGTCGCCCCCAGCTCCGGTGCCGCGATCTTCGCGAGCGAACCGCCGAATTTGCCGACCGCGGTCCGCGCGGCCGATACGATCACTACGTCCGTCAT
>NZ_QTQD01000080.1:0-1151 GCF_003858025.1 Burkholderia sp. Bp9004
ATTGCGCACGCTTGTGCCTGGAGAATTTCATGTACGTCCACATGCTGAGAGCCTGCTGCTAGTCATTCCTTCACTAGAGGCAGTAGTTGTAGGTGCTCAGTTCCTGGAGCACCGATGGCAAGCCAAGCACCTGAAGCGTCCGCATCTTCCGCACGTCCCGTCACAGTCGCTCCGCTCAACCAAATCCAACTGGGTGACGTGGCGCTGACCATCGATGCATTTGGCCAATGGCTGGGCGCAATCACCGACGGAGCAGTGACCCTGGATCGCCTGCGCACCGTTGCAGGCAATCTGCCAGCGGTCCGTAACATCCTCAATCTGGCAGACCTGCTAGGCGATATCGTCACCCTCACCACACGCGAGGACCGTGATACCTCGGACTGGGCGATCGCAAGCATCAATCTGATCGGTCTGATGCCGGCCCCGGCCACCGCTCCCGCCCGCATGACGCTGCGGCCTGCACTTTTTCTCGCGCGACAGGAACTGACTGGCGAAAAATCCCTGGTCAGCGAGGCCCTGCTCAACACGTTGACGGTCAATCTGAATAGCAGCATTCGGGGCGAGTTGGACGACTTTGTACAGCAGACCCAACAAAGGCTACCCGGTTTACTGGATGAAGCCGCGACCTTTGGCGAAAGCCTCATACTGGACCTCGCCAGCGGTCTGGAGACCCTGACTCAGGCGAACAACGTTGTCGGTACAGCGCCCGGCAAAAGCGAATCAGGGAAGTCGTGGCGCGACCCCTCCGACTTGTTTTCCAACCTCTATGACGCGGCGCTTCAGTTTCAGCGCGATGCCGCAACCACAAGCCAGAGCGCACCGGCACAAAGCCCTTCAACAGAAACGCGCCCCAAGATCGCCGCAAACGCCCAGCTACTGCGCCAGTTCGCCGCGCTCGTGGCCAGCCAGGTACGCGCGCAGGCCAATCCGTCGACGCAAGGTAGTGTCGGGTGGATCGTCGCCGGATTGCATCGGTCGCTCGAAGCGCGAGGGCCGAGCCGTTACCTGGCCGCCAATGTCAAGACCGATACGACGAGCCGGGCTGGATCGCTCCATCCCGGCGAATCCCTTGAGGCACGCGTCAAAGAACGCCCGGCCGACCAAGACGCCAACGTGTGCAAGATCGGAGCGCCGTCAGGCACCGGCAGCAG
>NZ_QTQD01000081.1:0-1081 GCF_003858025.1 Burkholderia sp. Bp9004
ACTTCCAGCTCGGTGATGAAGCGCGTGATGTTGTCGAAGCGGTTCGTGCAGACCGACGACGACAGCGCATAGTCGGTGCTGTTCGACATCCGGATTGCTTCGTCGATGTCGCGAAAGCGCATGATCGGCGACACCGGGCCGAACGTCTCGTACTTCACGAGCGGCATATCGGGTGTCACGCGATCGATCACCGTCGGCGAATACAGCGCGCCGTCGCGCACGTTACCGACCAGCAGCCGCGCACCGCGCGCGATCGCGTCGTTCACCTGCTGCTCGCAGAACGTCGCGGCCGCCTCGTCGATCACCGTGCCCATGTCCACCGACGGATCGGACGGATTGCCGTACGACCACGCGCGCGTCTTCTCGACCACCAGCTCCGTGAAGCGATCGGCCACCGTCTCGTGCACGAGCATGCGCTTGATCGCGGTGCAACGCTGCCCCGAGTTCTTGTACGAGCCCGACACGGCGAGCGTGCTTGCTTCGTCGAGATCGGCGTCGTCCATCACGATGATCGGATCGTTGCCGCCGAGTTCGAGCACCGCGCGCCGGTAGCCCATCCGCGACGCGATCGACTTGCCGATCGATACGCCGCCGGTGAACGTGATGAGGTCGATCGCCGGATTCGTGATCAGCTCATCGGCGATCTCCTTCGGGTCACCGGTGAGCACTTGCAGCATCTGCGGCGGCAGGCCGGCTTCGTACAGGATATCCGCAAAGCGGTAGCACGACAGCGGCACCTTCTCCGACGGCTTCACGACGATCCGGTTGTTGGTCGCCACCGACGGAACGACCTTGTGCGCGACCTGGTTCATCGGATGGTTGAACGGCGTGATCGCGGAGATCACGCCGAGCAGCGGTTCGCGCTGCGTGTACACGCGGCGCTTCTTGCCGTGCGGCGTCAGATCGCACGAGAAGATCTGCCCGTCGTCCTTCAGCACTTCGCCCGCGCCGAACGTGAGCACGTCGGCAACGCGCCCGGCTTCGTACGTCGAGTCCTTGATGCACAACCCGGCCTCGGCCGTGATCAGCGCCGCGATCTCGGCGGTGCGCGCGCGCACGATGTCGGCCGCGCGGCGCAGGA
>NZ_QTQD01000082.1:0-1061 GCF_003858025.1 Burkholderia sp. Bp9004
AACCGCCGCCAGGAAGAGCACATCGAGCTGATCGCGTCGGAAAACTACACGAGCCCGGCCGTGATGGCCGCACAGGGCTCGCAGCTCACGAACAAGTACGCGGAAGGGTATCCGGGCAAGCGTTACTACGGCGGCTGTGAATACGTCGACGTGGTCGAGCAACTGGCGATCGACCGCGTGAAGCAGCTGTTCGGCGCGGAAGCGGCGAACGTGCAGCCGAACTCGGGTTCGCAGGCGAACCAGGGCGTGTTCTTCGCGATGCTCAAGCCGGGCGACACGATCATGGGGCTGAGCCTCGCGCACGGCGGCCACCTGACGCACGGCTCGCCGGTGAACATGTCGGGCAAGTGGTTCAACGTCGTGAGCTACGGCCTGAACGAAAACGAAGACATCGACTACGACGCAGCCGAGCAACTGGCGAACGAACACAAGCCGAAGCTGATCGTCGCGGGCGCGTCGGCATTCGCGCTGAAGATCGACTTCGAGCGTCTGGCGAAGATCGCGAAGTCGGTCGGTGCGTACCTGATGGTCGACATGGCGCACTACGCGGGGCTGATCGCGGCGGGCGTGTACCCGAACCCGGTGCCGCACGCGGACTTCGTGACGACGACGACGCACAAGAGCCTGCGCGGCCCGCGCGGCGGCGTGATCCTGATGAAGTCGGAATACGAGAAGCAGATCAACTCGGCGATCTTCCCGGGCATCCAGGGCGGCCCGCTGATGCACGTGATCGCGGCGAAGGCGGTGGCGTTCAAGGAAGCGCTGTCGCCGGAGTTCAAGGCTTACCAGGAGAAGGTGGTCGAGAACGCACGCGTGCTGGCTGAAACGCTGGTCAAGCGCGGGCTGCGGATCGTGTCGGGCCGTACGGAAAGCCACGTGATGCTGGTGGACCTGCGCGCGAAGAAGATCACGGGCAAGGCGGCGGAAGCGGCGTTGGGCGCGGCACACATCACGGTGAACAAGAACGCGATTCCGAACGATCCGGAAAAGCCGTTCGTGACGAGCGGGATCCGTCTGGGTTCGCCGGCGATGACGACGCGCGGCTTCGGCCCGGCGGAAGC
>NZ_QTQD01000083.1:0-1029 GCF_003858025.1 Burkholderia sp. Bp9004
TGACCTGCCCCCGGTTTTAGTCCGAACTGCAGTTAGAGTCCGAGGTTAAAAACTGCTGCTTTGCATCGTGCGCCCGAGCGAACTGCACTGGCGTCAGATAGCCGAGCGAACTATGAGGCCGTTCGGTGTTGTACTCGATACGCCATTCCTCAATCAGCCGCTTGGCGTGGCGCATCGAGACGAACCAGTGCTCGTTCAGGCATTCATCGCGGAACCGCCCGTTGAAGCTCTCGATATAGGCATTCTCCACCGGCCTGCCAGGCCGAATGAACGACAGCGTGACACCGGCTTCGTAGGCCCATGCATCCAGCACCTTACCAGCGAACTCCGGCCCGTTGTCGACCGTGATGGATGCGGGTAAGCCTCGCATCTCCTTGAGCCGCTCGAGCACTTGCTGCACTCGTAAGCCCGGCAGCGATGTATCGACCTCGATGACCAAGCACTCGCGCGTGTAGTCGTCAACCACGTTCAGGCATCGAAACCGCCGACCATAGGCCAGCCCGTCAGAAACGAAGTCCATCGACCAGCTCTGATTCGGGCCTGTTGGTAACGGCAGCGGTGTGCGCTCGACAGCCGCGATACGCTTGCGTCGCCGCTTGCGCACGCTCAGTCCCGCCTTGCTGTACAGGCGCCAGATGCGCTTGTGGTTGGCGAAGCAGCCATCCCGCTGCAACAACACGTGAATCCGGCGATAACCGTAGCGGCGCTTCTGCGCCGCGATGGCCATCATCCGGCCAGTCAGCGCTTCGTCGTCAACTCGGCGGCGTGATTCGTAGTGGAACAGCGAGCGCGAAATCCCTACCAGCCCGCAGGCCCGGGTAACACCCATGGCGCGTTCGGTCATCAAGATTCGGACCGCTTCGCGCTTGGCCTGCGGGCTTGCTACTTTCGGGCCAGCAGGTCCTTCAGCGCGGCGTTGTCGAGCATTGATTCGGCCAACAGGCGCTTGAGCTTGTTGTTCTCCTGCTCCAGTTCCTTCAGGCGCTGCGCTTCGGAGACCGTCATCCCGCCGAACTTCGCTTTCCAGTT
>NZ_QTQD01000084.1:0-983 GCF_003858025.1 Burkholderia sp. Bp9004
TCGTTGATCAGGTACGGCTTGATCGAGTGATACTGGTTGAAGAAGTGCGTCATGTCGACGATCAGGTCGCGCACGACGGGCAGGCCCGGCAGCGGGCGCAGCACGATCTTCTGCGGCAGGTCGTTCAGGTTCGTCAGGCACGCCAGACCGTTCTTGCCGTTGATGTTCATCGCGTCGGAGCCGCACACGCCTTCGCGGCACGAGCGGCGGAACGACAGCGTCTCGTCCACGGCCTTCAGCTTGACCAGTGCGTCGAGCAGCATGCGCTCATGCTGGATCTCGAGCTCGTACGTCTGCATGCGCGGCGCCGCGTCCTTGTCCGGATCGTAGCGGTAGACTTCAAAAATGCGTTTTGCCATTTCGGATTCCTTTGACTCGGCTTAGAACGTGCGCGGCTTCGGCGGCACGGAGTCGACCGTCAGCGGCTTCATTTGAACCGGCTTGTAGTCGAGGCGATCGCCTTCGCTGTACCACAGCGTGTGGCGCAGCCAGTTGTCGTCGTCGCGGTGTTCGTAATCGCTGTGGGCGTGCGCGCCGCGGCTTTCCTTGCGCGCTTCCGCCGACACCATCGTCGCGCGCGCGACTTCGATCAGGTTCTCCAGCTCGAGCGCTTCGACGCGCGCGGTGTTGAACACCTTCGACTTGTCCTTCAGGTGGATGCTTTCCACGCGCGCCTTCAGGCCGGCCATCTGATCAACGCCTTCCTTCAGCAGTGCCGACGTGCGGAACACGCCTGCGTGCTTCTGCATCGTCGCGCGGATGTCGTTGGCGACGTCCTGCGTGTACTCGCCCGAGGCCGACTTGTCGAGCTTGTTCAGACGCGCCAGCGAGAATTCGCCTGCATCGGCCGGCAGCGGCTTGTGTTCCTTCTGGTTCTTCACGTGCTCGACGATGTGGTTGCCGGCCGCACGGCCGAACACCACGAGGTCCAGCAGCGAGTTCGTGCCGAGGCGGTTCGCGCCGTGCACGGACACGCACGAGCA
>NZ_QTQD01000085.1:0-943 GCF_003858025.1 Burkholderia sp. Bp9004
CCGCGATGGATAGCACGAACAGCAACGCCGCATTACCTCGAGCAAAGCAAGTAGCCGTCGTCCCGGTGAATCTGATCCAACCCGCCGACGTGGGGCAGAGCATCAGTGCCTTCGACGACTGGCTGATCAGCATCAGCGACGGCACGATCTCGCTGGAACGTATCTCCACCATGGCCGGTGCGCTGCCGGTGTTGGGCAACATCCTCGCACTGGCGGACGTGTTCGGCGATATCGTCACCCTCGCGAAGAGTAAAGAGCGCCATACGCTCGATTGGGTGAGCCTGGGCATCAACCTGATGGGCGTGGTGCCCTTGCCCGGCACAGCGGCTGCCCGCATGAGTTTGCGCCCAGGCTTGTTCCTGGTGCGTCAGGAGTTGCGCAAGAGCGGCAAGCAACTGGTCGGCGAGGCAATGCTCACGGTGCTCGCTACCAGTTTGAACGCCAGCATCAAGGGCAGCCTGGAAGACTTCGTGACGAGGGCACGGGCCGAGTTGTCCGGTTTCATCGAAGCGGCCGCCCAGTATGGAGAGGCGCTGATCGTTGACCTGGCCAACGGCCTGGACGCGATCGTGCTGAGCGAGCTGGACGCCGAGGGCAATCTCAAGGCTGCGAAGGCGGAACTGTTCGAGGCCACGGGCAAACTCTGGCGTGACCCGCTCGGCGTATTCACCAATGTGTATGGCGCCGCCACGCAATTCCAGGCGGGCGTGGCCAAGGCCAGCCTCAACCTGGCGACAATGGCGATACCGAAGCGCGCCTGCGATGCAGTGCTGCGGGAGACCGCAGCACTTCGTCGGCTGTCGCCCGAACTCGGTCGGCAGATTCGCCGTCTGGCCGACGAAAACGTTGAGCAGAGCATCGGCTGGATCATCGCGGGCCTGGCCCGCGCCGTCCTCGCCCGCAGACCCGGCCGGGGACATGGCGCCAACGTCAAGTCGGGCAC
>NZ_QTQD01000086.1:0-816 GCF_003858025.1 Burkholderia sp. Bp9004
CAGCCGCCGCGCCTCGGTGAGGAAATCCTGCGCGTGGATCACGTCTGCCGCGGCTTCAACAAGACGCAGGGCGAACTGCTCGTGCTCGACGACGCGAACCTGTCGCTGCGCGAAGGCGAGATCGTCGGGCTGCTCGGCCGTTCGGGCTCGGGCAAGTCCACGCTGCTGCGGATCATCGCGGGGCTGATCGAGCCGACCGGCGGTGAAGTGACCTATCTCGGCAAGCCGCTGACCGGCCCGGCCGAAGGCGTCGCGATGGTGTTCCAGACCTTCGCGCTGTTTCCGTGGCTCACCGTGCTGCAGAACGTGGAAGCCGGGCTGGAAGCGCTCGGCGTCGGCGCACGCGAGCGGCGCGAACGCGCGCTCGCCGCGATCGACCTGATCGGTCTCGACGGCTTCGAGAACGCCTACCCGCGTGAGCTGTCGGGCGGCATGCGTCAGCGCGTGGGCTTCGCGCGCGCGCTCGTGGTCGACCCGACGATCCTGCTGATGGACGAGCCGTTCTCGGCGCTCGACGTGCTGACGGCCGAAACGCTGCGTACCGACCTGCTCGACCTGTGGACGCAAGGCCGGATGCCGATCAAGTCGGTGCTGATCGTCACGCACAACATCGAGGAAGCGGTGTTCATGTGCGACCGGATCCTCGTGCTGTCGTCGAACCCGGGTCGCGTGATCGCCGAGATCAAGGTGCCGTTCAAGCATCCGCGCAACCGCCTTGACCCGGCCTTCCGCAAGCTCGTCGACGACATCTACGCGAAGATGACCGCGCGCCAGACCGGCGAGGCGACGAAGAAGGGGCTCGAGCTCGGCAGCTGG
>NZ_QTQD01000087.1:0-738 GCF_003858025.1 Burkholderia sp. Bp9004
CGACTGGCCCGTGAGCGCGGCGCTCGGGAACGCCGACAGGAACAGCACCGTCTGCGCGACGTCCTGCACCGTCGTGAACACGCCGTCGACCGTGTTGCCGAGCATCACCTTCTTCACCACTTCCTCTTCGCTGATCCCGAGCTCCTTCGCCTGCTCCGGAATCTGCTTGTCGACCAGCGGTGTACGCACGAAGCCCGGACACACGACGTGCGAGCGCACGTTGTGCTTCGCGCCTTCCTTCGCCAGCACGCGCGCGAGACCGAGCAGCCCGTGCTTGGCCGTCACGTACGCCGACTTCAGCGGCGACGCTTCGTGCGAGTGCACCGAGCCCATGTAGATCACGACGCCGCCGCGATCGTCCTTGTACATGTGCTTGAGCGCGGCCTTGGTCGTCAGGAACGCGCCGTCGACGTGGATCGCCTGCATCTTCTTCCAGTCGGCGAACGAATAGTTTTCGATCGGGTTGACGATCTGGATGCCCGCGTTCGACACGAGGATGTCGACCGAGCCGAACGTTTCGGCCACCTTGTCGATACCGCTGTTGACCGCTTCCTCGCTGGTCACGTCCATCGCGACGCCGATCGCCTTGCCGCCTGCCTTGTTGATCTCGTCGGCGACCGCATTTGCGCCGTCCTGGTTCAGGTCGGCGATCGCGACCGCTGCGCCCGCCTTCGCGAGCTCGAGTGCGATTTCCTTGCCGATGCCGCTTGCGGCGCCCGTGACGACTGCGGTCTTGCC
>NZ_QTQD01000088.1:0-595 GCF_003858025.1 Burkholderia sp. Bp9004
CACAACATGGCCGATTTTCGGCAGATTCTCGCGCAGCGTTAGAATATCGCCCCTTCTCATGTGAGATCAAAATGTCCTGGTTCGTTTACGAAGTGCCCGAATACCACGAAGATGCTGCGCGCATCGAACCCTTCAGCGACCTGCGTAGCCGTGTGCTGAAAGTCGGTGGCCTGGCTATGGCGGATGAACTGGAAAGCGTTCGCGAGAATGCCGCGGCGACAGCGGACACGCCCGAGCGCCCCCTGCGGACTCCGGAGAATCCGCAGGTCTTTCCGATTCCTTACGCCGACTCCATGATCCTGGTCGGGTTCATCTTCGATCTGAAACGCGAATTCCGGCAACTGGTCGTGTCACCCGTGGAAATGCCCTGGCTGAAAGACGCGTAAAAGGTGGTCGGAACGGAAGCCAACGGAAGAGTTGCTCCTGTTCTTGAGGCCGGGGTGCGAATATCCTGCGCACGCTTTCCAATACACATGCGTCGAGTTGGAACCACACTTCGGACTGAATCGAGCTGCGCAGCTACTAAAACAGGGGGAGCTGCCGTGGGCCGCGACAGGGTACCGAGACGTGTTCGCCATCTTTCCCTGCACGTTGC
>NZ_QTQD01000089.1:0-578 GCF_003858025.1 Burkholderia sp. Bp9004
GACGCCGGATATATGTACGCAATCGACTTCCGTGTCCGTCAACTTCCGTTTGCTATTGGGAGCAGTCCATATATGTAAAACGTCGCGTCGCTGATCCCCATCTTGCGGCAGACCTCCGCGACCGGCGTGCCCAGCTCGGCCTGCTTCAACGCGTATGCGATCTGCTCTTCGGTGAACCTGCTCTTCTTCACGGCATGACCTCCTGGTCTTGATGACAACGTCATGCTGGAATTTTCCACTTTCAAATGGGACAGTTTTGTGGGCTAGGGTCAAAACGCGCCTCTCCAAGGTGACCTGGCTTACTTCGTACGTCCAGTTGGCGATGGTGACCTGCTCCCCGCGTTTAGTACGGTGACGGTGTAGAGTCCGTTCCAGAGAGGAACGGCAATGAAAAAGCGATTCACCGAAGAGCAAATCATCGGCATCTTGAAGGAAGCCGAGGCTGGCCTGAAGCCGGCGGAGCTGTGCCGCAAGCACGGCATCTCGGAAGCGACCTACTACAACTGGAAAGCGAAGTTCGGCGGGATGACGGTCTCCGAAGCGCAGCGCCTGAAGGAACTGGAGCAGGAGAACAACAA
>NZ_QTQD01000090.1:0-545 GCF_003858025.1 Burkholderia sp. Bp9004
GCCCGCAGTCGTACCAGTCTGCCAAGTTGTTCCGCGATTGGACTGACAAGTTGACTGTCTTCGCCGATGGGCATGACATTGCGCCCGATATCCAGGCCGATCTGGCGCGCCGCAACATACCTCTCGTCGATGGCCGGATCATCGAGGTCGCCCACCAGAAAGGCCATATCACCACCGTCAATCTCGATACCGGTCGCAACGTGGCGGTCGACGTCCTGTTCGCCAATCCGCGCAACAAGCCGTCGGCAAGCCTGCATGAATCACTGGGCCTCGCCACGGCGGATACGCCCACCGGCATCGTTCTCAAGGTTGACGCGCGCCGCCAAACCAGCATGCCCGGCATCTACGCCGCTGGCGACCTCGCCACACCCTTCTTGCCATCGGTTACGCAGGCATCCTCGCAGGGCGCGATGGCGGGCATCTTCGCCCAGCAGTCGATGGTGGTTTGAGAGCACAGATTCCCTTCTCTTGTTGCGTCGCCGCCTTCGAAAAGGTTGGCGTAGATCGACGCGGTGAAGGGTGGATCGTCGAGTCAAGGAGATGAC
>NZ_QTQD01000091.1:0-542 GCF_003858025.1 Burkholderia sp. Bp9004
ATCATCGCGGGCCTGGCCCGCGCCGTCCTCGCCCGCAGACCCGGCCGGGGACATGGCGCCAACGTCAAGTCGGGCACTACCAGCATCAGCAAGGCCAGCCACCCGGGGCAGCCGCTGGAGCCGCGCCCCGTCGAACGTAGGGCTCAAGGCGATGCCAAGCCCCAGAAAAACGGCACGTGTGTCGGCAGTTGCGGCAGCATCAGCTTCGCCATGGGCAGCGAGACCATCGCGCATACCGACTTCGCGTTGCCGGGTCCGTTCCCCATTGAATGGACGCGTACCTACCGCTCCAGCCTAGGTGCTTTCGATGATGGCGCACTGGGCGCGCGCTGGATCACGCCATACACCACGCGCTTCGACGTGCGGGGCGAAGGCCTGCGCTACCACGGCGCCGACGGGCGCAGCCACGGCTACCCGCTGCCCAAGGTCGGACAGTTCCATGAAGATCGCATCGAAGACCTCACCCTGGTTCGTGTACGCGATCACGAGTTGGTGCTGTGTCGTGGCTACGAACGCCGCGAGACCTACCAGCGCCACGGCGA
>NZ_QTQD01000092.1:0-524 GCF_003858025.1 Burkholderia sp. Bp9004
GCACGCTCGACCGCCGAATACCGCGCGCTCGACGCCGCGCACCACATCCACCCGTTCTCGGACATGGGTGCGCTCAACGGCGCGGGCAGCCGCGTGATCGTGAAGGCCGACGGCGTCTATCTGTGGGACTCGGACGGCAACAAGGTCATCGACGGGATGGCCGGCCTCTGGTGCGTCAACGTCGGCTACGGCCGCAAGGAACTCGCCGACGCCGCGTATCGCCAGCTCCAGGAACTGCCGTTCTACAACACGTTCTTCAAGACGACGCACCCGCCGGTGATCGAGCTTTCCGCGATGCTCGCGGAAGTGACGCCCGCCGGCTTCAACCACTTCTTCTACTGCAACAGCGGCTCGGAAGGCAACGACACCGTGCTGCGCCTCGTGCACCAGTACTGGCGCGTGCAGGGCAAGCCGCAGAAGAAATACGTGATCTCGCGCAAGAACGGCTACCACGGCTCGACGATCGCGGGCGGCACGCTCGGCGGGATGGGCTACATGCACGAGCAGATGCCGTCGAAGGTCGA
>NZ_QTQD01000093.1:0-470 GCF_003858025.1 Burkholderia sp. Bp9004
ATCATCGCGGGCCTGGCCCGCGCCGTCCTCGCCCGCAGACCCGGCCGGGGACATGGCGCCAACGTCAAGTCGGGCACCACCAGCATCAGCAAGGCCAGCCACCCGGGGCAGCCGCTGGAGCCGCGCCCCGTCGAACGTAGGGCCCAGGGCGATGCCAAGCCCCAGAAAAACGGCACCTGCGCCGGCACCTGCGGCAGCATCAGCTTCGCCATGGGCAGCGAGACCATCGCGCATACCGACTTCGCCTTGCCGGGTCCGTTCCCCATTGAATGGACCCGCACCTACCGCTCCAGCCTGGGTGCTTTCGACGATGGCGCACTGGGCGCGCGCTGGATCACCCCGTACACCACGCGCTTCGACGTGCGGGGCGAAGGCCTGCGCTACCACGGCGCTGACGGGCGCAGCCACGACTACCCGCTGCCCAAGGTCGGACAGTTCCATGAAGATCGCATCGAAGACCTCACGCTGGT
>NZ_QTQD01000094.1:0-443 GCF_003858025.1 Burkholderia sp. Bp9004
TTGTTGCGTCGCCGCCTTCGAAAAGGTTGGCGTAGATCGACGCGGTGAAGGGTGGATCGTCGAGTCAAGGAGATGACATGGCAAAGCAACGTGCGGATCAGGTGGGTGACTGGAATGGTCAAAGCGGGGAGCGCTGGGTCGCCAACCAGGCCCGGCTCGACGCTCTGGTGGCGGTGTTCGGCCAGGCCGCGATAGAAGCCGCCGCGCCCGCGACGGGCGAGCGCGTGCTAGACATCGGCTGCGGCGCGGGCGCGTCGACTCTGGCTCTGGCAGTCCGCGTCGGCGCGGGGGGCCAAGTGCTGGGCGTGGACATATCCGAACCGCTGATCGACCGAGCGCGCGCGCTTGCGCGACACGATACGCCGACCCTGTTTCAGGTGGCCGACGCCAGCAGCGCAGAGCTGCCCGAGGGCGCGTTCGATATCCTGTTCTCGCGTTTCGGC
>NZ_QTQD01000095.1:0-437 GCF_003858025.1 Burkholderia sp. Bp9004
CCGTATCGGAAGGTGCGGCTGGATCACCTCCTTTCCAGAGCTTCTCGCAAAGTTGAGCGCTCACGCTTATCGGCTGTTGATAAAGACAGAAAGACTGTCTGTTAGCGGTTTAATCGGTTATAATGCCGGCCGCTTTCGATAATCCTCAATGACAAACATTCGAATGAAGTTTGGTTCGAGTTTTTCTCATTGGCGATTGAGCCAGTCAGAGGATACGTAGTACGTATCGGCTGTCGTTCTTTAACAATCTGGAAGAAGTAAGTAATTTGGATAGCGGAAGCGTCTTGAGATGGACGTGAAAACTATCCGGGTTGTGATTGTATCGATGTATCTCAAGATGATTCGAACTCTAAGTTTGACTCAATTGGAATACGGCACAACGCGAGAACTCAACCTGTAACGAGACAGACTCGTTATAGGGTCAAGCGAACAAGTGC
>NZ_QTQD01000096.1:0-428 GCF_003858025.1 Burkholderia sp. Bp9004
GTGGACGAGGCTGGCCGCATCACCGGCCTGTGGCTGATGGGCGAGCACGAACCCCTGCGCCGCCTGAGCCTGTACCGTTATGACGAAGCGGGCGACCTCACGCTGGCACAAGACGAGAATGCTGCCGCATGGACCTACCAGTACCAGCACCACCTGATCACCCTCTACACGGACCGCACCGGCCGCGGCATGAACCTGCAATGGCAGGGAGAGGGCGCGGATGCCAAAGCGGTGCGCGAGTGGGCCGACGACGGCAGCTTCGACACCCGCCTGGAATGGGACGAGAACATCCGCCTCACCTACGTCACCGATGCCCATGGCCAGGAGACCTGGCACTACTACGACCACCTGGGCTACACGTACCGCATCATCCACCCCGATCAGCGTGAGGAATGGCTGTTCCGCGATGAGGCGAAGAACGTCGTCCA
>NZ_QTQD01000097.1:0-420 GCF_003858025.1 Burkholderia sp. Bp9004
GTCGAGCGATCCGATCAAGGTGATCACGGTGCGTGCAACGGGTTTCGATCCGGTGGCGGCGGAAGGCGGCAGCGCGTCGGTCGAGAAGATCGAAGCGGCGGCCGATGCAGGCAAATCGCAGTTCGTGAGCCGCGAAGTGACGAAGCTGGACCGTCCGGAGCTGACGTCGGCGAGCATCATCGTGTCGGGCGGCCGTGGTCTGGGTAGCGGCGAAAACTACACGAAGGTGCTGGAGCCTCTGGCCGACAAGCTGTCGGCAGCGCTTGGTGCATCGCGCGCGGCAGTCGACGCCGGCTACGTGCCGAACGACTATCAGGTCGGCCAGACCGGCAAGATCGTCGCACCGCAGCTGTACATCGCGGTCGGCATCTCGGGTGCGATCCAGCACCTGGCCGGCATGAAGGATTCGAAGGTGATCGT
>NZ_QTQD01000098.1:0-419 GCF_003858025.1 Burkholderia sp. Bp9004
CTGATGGGCGAGCACGAACCCCTGCGCCGCCTCAGCCTGTACCGCTATGACGAAGCGGGCGACCTCACGCTGGCACAAGACGAGAATGCTGCCGCGTGGACCTACCAGTACCAGCACCACCTGATTACCCGCTACACGGACCGCACCGGCCGCGGCATGAACCTGCAATGGCAGGGCGACGGGCCCGACGCCAAGGCCGTGCGCGAATGGGCCGACGACGGCAGCTTCGACACCCGCCTGGAATGGGACGAGAACATCCGCCTCACCTATGTCACCGATGCCCATGGCCAGGAGACCTGGCACTACTACGACCACCTCGGCTACACGTACCGCATCATCCATCCCGATCAGCGTGAGGAATGGCTGTTCCGCGATGAGGCGAAGAACGTCGTCCAGCATATACACCCGGACGGCAGCGA
>NZ_QTQD01000099.1:0-389 GCF_003858025.1 Burkholderia sp. Bp9004
GCACGGCCGAACACCACGAGGTCCAGCAGCGAGTTCGTGCCGAGGCGGTTCGCGCCGTGCACGGACACGCACGAGCATTCGCCCACTGCGTAGAAGCCGTTGACCGGTTCCTTGTGATCGCGCGACGTGCCGACGACCTGACCGTGGATGTTGGTCGGGATGCCGCCCATCTGGTAGTGGATCGTCGGGACGACCGGGATCGGTTCCTTGATCGCGTCGACGTTCGCGAACTTCAGCGCGATTTCTCGGATCGACGGCAGACGCTTCATGATCGTCTCGGCGCCGATGTGCGACAGGTCGAGCAGCACGTGGTCCTTGTTCGGACCGACGCCGCGGCCTTCCTTGATTTCCTGGTCCATCGAACGCGACACGAAGTCACGCGGCGCCAG
>NZ_QTQD01000100.1:0-389 GCF_003858025.1 Burkholderia sp. Bp9004
GCACGGCCGAACACCACGAGGTCCAGCAGCGAGTTCGTGCCGAGGCGGTTCGCGCCGTGCACGGACACGCACGAGCACTCGCCCACTGCGTAGAAGCCGTTGACCGGATCCTTGTGGCCGCGCGACGTGCCGACAACCTGACCATGGATGTTGGTCGGGATGCCGCCCATCTGGTAGTGGATCGTCGGGACGACCGGGATCGGTTCCTTGATCGCATCGACGTTCGCGAACTTCAACGCGATTTCGCGGATCGACGGCAGACGCTTCATGATCGTCTCGGCGCCGATGTGCGACAGGTCGAGCAGCACGTGATCCTTGTTCGGACCGACGCCGCGGCCTTCCTTGATTTCCTGGTCCATCGAACGCGACACGAAGTCACGCGGCGCCAG
>NZ_QTQD01000101.1:0-350 GCF_003858025.1 Burkholderia sp. Bp9004
GTCGAGTCGAACGACAGCGTCGAGCCGCTGGCGGTGGCGAAGATCCTGAAGGCGCTGGTCGACAAGGAACAGCCGCAACTCGTGATCCTCGGCAAACAGGCGATCGACGACGATTCGAACCAGACGGGCCAGATGCTGGCCGCGCTGGCAGGCCTGCCGCAAGCGACGTTCGCGTCGAAGGTGACGATCGCCGATGGCCGCGCCACGGTTGCACGTGAAGTCGACGGCGGCGCGGAAACGCTGTCGCTTCAACTGCCGGCAGTCGTCACGACCGACCTGCGCCTGAACGAGCCGCGTTACGTGACGCTGCCGAACATCATGAAGGCGAAGAAGAAGCCGCTGGAAACGGT
>NZ_QTQD01000102.1:0-349 GCF_003858025.1 Burkholderia sp. Bp9004
CCAGCGTGAGGTCTTCGATGCGATCTTCATGGAACTGTCCGACCTTGGGCAGCGGGTAGTCGTGGCTGCGCCCGTCGACGCCGTGGTAGCGCAGGCCTTCGCCCACCACGTCGAAGCGCGTGGTGTATGGCGTGATCCAGCGCGCGCCCAGTGCGCCATCGTCGAAGTCTCCGAGACTGGAGCGGTAGGTACGCGTCCAGGCGATGGGAAATGGGCCGGGTAGCGTGAAGTCGGTGTGGCTGAGTGTTTCGCTGCCCGTGGCAAAGCTGATACTGCTGCCGGTGCCTGACGGCGCTCCGATCTTGCACACGTTGGCGTCTTGGTCGGCCGGGCGTTCTTTGACGCGTGC
>NZ_QTQD01000103.1:0-338 GCF_003858025.1 Burkholderia sp. Bp9004
GCCACCGTGCGCCCGGACGGCCACCGTGTCAGCTGGCTCACCTACGGCAGCGGCCACCTGCTGGCGCTGCAGCTCGACGAGCGCGAGCTGGTCAGCTACGAGCGCGACGAACTGCATCGCGAGGTCGCGCGCCTGCAAGGCAACCGCCTGCTGCAAACGCAGCAGTGGGACGCCATGGGGCGGCTCAGCGAGCAGGTGCTGACGCGCGACACACCCGCCCCCACGCACACCGCAGGCGGCAACCGCCTGCTGGTGCGGCGTTACCGCTACGACGCCAGCGGCCAGCTCACCGACATCAACGACACGCGGCGCGGGCAGCTCGCCTACCGCTACGATCC
>NZ_QTQD01000104.1:0-326 GCF_003858025.1 Burkholderia sp. Bp9004
CGGCCTTCCTTGCCGTTGTGCCAGCGTTGCGTGAGGTTGCCGCGCGCGTCGTACTGGTAATGGGTGCCGGCGTATTGTTTGAGCAGGTTGTCCAGCGCCTTGATGCGCGGCATGCGCTGGCGCTCGGCTTCGCGCTGCTCGGCCGGGTCGATCAGGTTGCTGGCCGGGTCGAAGTCGAACGTCTCATGGCCGAGCCGGCTTTGCGCTTCGAGCAGGCGGCCCACCGGATCGTAGCGGTAGGCGAGCTGGCCGCGCCGCGTGTCGTTGATGTCGGTGAGCTGGCCGCTGGCGTCGTAGCGGTAGCGACGCACCAGCAGGCGGTTGCC
>NZ_QTQD01000105.1:0-323 GCF_003858025.1 Burkholderia sp. Bp9004
GCGAGCTGCCCGCGCCGCGTGTCGTTGATGTCGGTGAGCTGGCCGCTGGCGTCGTAGCGGTAGCGACGCACCAGCAGACGGTTACCGCCTGCGGTGTGTGTGGGCGCAGGCGTGTCGCGCGCCAGCACCTGCTCGCTGAGCCGCCCCATGGCGTCCCACTGCTGCGTTTGCAGCAGGCGGTTGCCTTGTGTTCTGGCGACCTCGCGGTGCAGGTCGTCGCGCTCGTAGCTGACGAGTTCCCGCTCATCGAGCTGCAGCGCCAGCAGGTGGCCGCTGCCGTAGGTGAGCCAGCTGACACGGTGGCCGTCCGGGCGCACGGTGGC
>NZ_QTQD01000106.1:0-320 GCF_003858025.1 Burkholderia sp. Bp9004
GCGACGAGCAGGATGTCGTACTTGCGGCAGATCCGCTGGATTTCCGGCCAGTACGTCGACGGCGGGAAGATCACGCCACCCGCGCCCTGGAACGGCTCGCCGATGAACGCCGCGACGTTCTCCGCGCCGAGTTCGAGGATCTTCGCCTCGAGCTGCTGCGCGCGCGAGAGGCCGAATGCCTCGGGCGTCTCGCCGGCCTGCGCTTCACCGAAGAAATACGGTTGATCGATGTGCCCGATGTGTTCGACCTTCGACGGCATCTGCTCGTGCATGTAGCCCATCCCGCCGAGCGTGCCGCCCGCGATCGTCGAGCCGTGGTA
>NZ_QTQD01000107.1:0-320 GCF_003858025.1 Burkholderia sp. Bp9004
TCGCCCTCGGCGAATGGGACGGCCGCGTCGAAGGGCGAGATAGCGATATCGGTAAAGCCGGCCGTCGTCAGGATGCGCGCTACGCGCTCCCGGTCGCCGAACGAAAACGGGCCGGGCGCTTCGGGATCGGGCAGCGCACTCGGCGGGAGGATGCCCTTGAGCGCGCCCACCGGCAGGCGCATCCAATCGTTCTCATCCGTACCGCGCCAGCAGACGAAGGCGACCCGGCCGCCCGGCCGGAGCGCGCGTCGCATATGGGTGAACGCCGCTGTCGGATCGTCGAAGAACATCACGCCGAAACGCGAGAACAGGATATCGAA
>NZ_QTQD01000108.1:0-318 GCF_003858025.1 Burkholderia sp. Bp9004
TTCAGCGCGGTCGCTTCGACGTTTTCCGCCAGGCCCGCTTCGAGCTGCGGCGCGTCGGCCAGCAACACCTTCGACACACCTGCAATCTTGGCTGCCGCATCGGCCGCGCCCTGCGCGTTGTGCCCCGCGACCAGCACGTGAATGTCACCGCCGATCTTCGCGGCCGCCGCCACCGTGTTCAGCGTCGCGGCCTTGATCGACGCGTTGTCATGTTCTGCAATCACCAGAATCGTCATTTCTTTCCGCTCCCTCTTACAGCACCTTGGCTTCGGTCTTCAGCTTCTCGACCAGCGTCTTCACGTCCGGCACCTTCACGCC
>NZ_QTQD01000109.1:0-312 GCF_003858025.1 Burkholderia sp. Bp9004
GCCACACACCCACCAGCGGCTGGCCCAGGCGGGTGTAGTGCTGGTGCTCACGCACCAGGTTGCCGGCCGGGTCGTGGAACCATTGCAGGCGGCTGTCGGCGTTGCTGGCCAGTGCCAGGTTGCCGTTGAGGTCGTAGGCGAAGCGCTCGATCTGCCAGTCGGCCTTGCGCGGGGCAGCGTCGCCGGTTTGCAGCGCGGCGCGCCGCTCGGTGAGGCGGCCCATCGAATCGAAGGCGTAGGCGGTGATGCGCTGCCCATCGATGGCGCGCGCCAGTTTGCCGGTCTCCTCCTCGTACTCGTAGCGCGTGATGG
>NZ_QTQD01000110.1:0-309 GCF_003858025.1 Burkholderia sp. Bp9004
AGCACCTGCTCGCTGAGCCGCCCCATGGCGTCCCACTGCTGCGTTTGCAGCAGGCGGTTGCCTTGCAGCCGTGCGACTTCGCGATGCAGGTCGTCGCGCTCGTAGCTCACCAGTTCTCGTTCATCCAACTGGAGAGCCAACAGGTGGCCGCTGCCGTAGGTGAGCCAGCTGACACGATGGCCGTCCGGACGCACGGTGGCAATACGCTGGTTGAGCGCATCGTATTCGTGTAGCCACACGCCCACCAGCGGCTGGCCCAGGCGGGTGTAGTGCTGGTGCTCACGCACCAGGTTGCCGGCCGGGTCGTGG
>NZ_QTQD01000111.1:0-307 GCF_003858025.1 Burkholderia sp. Bp9004
AGTAGGTAATCGTCAGGCTCCCTAAGCCAAGAACCCCCGCCCGAAAGGCGGGGGTTTTTGCATTTGGGCGGCGGAAAGCACGAGTGCAGGCAATCGAACCTCTCCGGTTGTTGCTCAAGCGCTTAACCCGACCCCGCCGCTCTCCATCATCCCGGACCGATCACCCGCTTATTGGCTGCAATCTCCGGCCAGGTAGGTGACTCGTGTCCGCTCGGCGAAGCCGCCGTCAAGGTGACCTGCTCCCCGCGTTTAGTACGGTGACGGTGTAGAGTCCGTTCCAGAGAGGAACGGCAATGAAAAAGCGATT
>NZ_QTQD01000112.1:0-299 GCF_003858025.1 Burkholderia sp. Bp9004
GGGCGCACGATGCAAAGCAGCAGTTTTTAACCTCGGACTCTAACTGCAGTTCGGACTAAAACCGGGGGCAGGTCAGTGCCGTTCTATCTGACGCTCGGGGCCGAAAAAATCGCTGAAAAAAGAGTCGTGCATGCTGCCGGGCAGAACCTTTCCGATCCTGCGGACCGTGATCTGATCGATCGGCAATCCGGACACCTCCCTGCACTCGCGCTTTCCGCCGCTCAAATGCAAAAACCCCCGCCTTTCGGGCGGGGGTTCTTGGCTTAGGGAGCCTGACGATTACCTACTTTCACACGGGA
>NZ_QTQD01000113.1:0-290 GCF_003858025.1 Burkholderia sp. Bp9004
CCGTATCGGAAGGTGCGGCTGGATCACCTCCTTTCCAGAGCTTCTCGCAAAGTTGAGCGCTCACGCTTATCGGCTGTAAATTAAAGACAGACTCAGGGGTCTGTAGCTCAGTCGGTTAGAGCACCGTCTTGATAAGGCGGGGGTCGTTGGTTCGAATCCAACCAGACCCACCATTGTCTGGCGGTAACACCTGAGGCAAATCTGTACTCATGGGGGCATAGCTCAGCTGGGAGAGCACCTGCTTTGCAAGCAGGGGGTCGTCGGTTCGATCCCGTCTGCCTCCACCAATC
>NZ_QTQD01000114.1:0-270 GCF_003858025.1 Burkholderia sp. Bp9004
AAGTGCTCTTCGGTATCGTCCGGGTAGCGGATCGCGGCGAGCTGGCCGGCCTCGTGGCGGTAGCGGGTAACCTGGCCGGCCGCGTCGGTGAACTGCACAAGCTGGCCGCGCTCGTCGTAGGTCCATTCGCTGGCTTTGGCCGAGCAGTCCACGTAGCGGGTGAGCTGGCCGCTGGCGTTGTACTCGAGCTGCTTGGTCTTGCCGCTGGCATCGGTGATGCCGATCGGCAACCCCATCAAGTTGTACGCATACTCCGTCTTGTTGCCCAGC
>NZ_QTQD01000115.1:0-239 GCF_003858025.1 Burkholderia sp. Bp9004
TGTCCCCTTCGTCTAGAGGCCTAGGACATCACCCTTTCACGGTGAGTACAGGGGTTCGAATCCCCTAGGGGACGCCAGATTCAGCGGCGTTTCGTAGTAGAAGTGTCGCAACGCTCGCAGGGCGTGAACGAGGTCCTGCGGGTGAGAGGAAAGAAAGCTGGAGCGGTAGTTCAGTTGGTTAGAATACCGGCCTGTCACGCCGGGGGTCGCGGGTTCGAGCCCCGTCCGCTCCGCCAGAA
>NZ_QTQD01000116.1:0-238 GCF_003858025.1 Burkholderia sp. Bp9004
TGCCGATCGGCATCACCGATGCCAGCGGCAAGACCAGGCAGCTCGAGTACAACAGCAGCGGCCAGCTCACCCGCTACGTGGACTGCTCGGCCAAGGCCAGCGAATGGGCCTACGACGCGCGCGGCCAGCTTGTGCAATTCACCGACGCAGCGGGCCAGGTCACCCGCTACCGCCACGAGGCCGGCCAGCTCGCCGCGATCCGCTACCCGGACGATACCGAAGAGCACTTCGAGCGCGA
>NZ_QTQD01000117.1:0-230 GCF_003858025.1 Burkholderia sp. Bp9004
TACGCCTATGACGAGAACGGCAACCTGCTGGAGCACATCCGCGCCGATGGTTCGGTTGTGCACTACGCCTGGGACACGCAGGACCAGCTCATCAAGATCAGCGACGCCGAAGGTGGTCTCTGGTTGCGCGACTACGATACCCGCGGTCGGCTCACGGAGGCCATCGACCCGCTGGGCAACAAGACGGAGTATGCGTACAACTTGATGGGGTTGCCGATCGGCATCACCGA
>NZ_QTQD01000118.1:0-227 GCF_003858025.1 Burkholderia sp. Bp9004
GTGGACGATGCTGGCCGCATCACCGGCCTGTGGCTGATGGGCGAGCACGAACCCCTGCGCCGCCTGAGCCTGTACCGCTATGACGAAGCGGGCGACCTCACGCTGGCACAAGACGAGAATGCCGCCGCGTGGACCTACCAGTACCAGCACCACCTGATCACCCGCTACACGGACCGCACCGGCCGCGGCATGAACCTGGTGTGGCAGGGCGAGGGCGCGGATGCTAA
>NZ_QTQD01000119.1:0-215 GCF_003858025.1 Burkholderia sp. Bp9004
GCACTTGTTCGCTTGACCCTATAACGAGTCTGTCTCGTTACAGGTTGAGTTCTCGCGTTGTGCCGTATTCCAATTGATGTCGGCTAGAGTTAGCGCTTTAGCGCTTACTCTGGCCCCACTCCCGAAGGGAGTAGTTTACGAATCATCTTGAGATACATCGATACAATCACAACCCGGATAGTTTTCACGTCCATCTCAAGACGCTTCCGCTATCC
>NZ_QTQD01000120.1:0-215 GCF_003858025.1 Burkholderia sp. Bp9004
TGGCGTCCCCTAGGGGATTCGAACCCCTGTACTCACCGTGAAAGGGTGATGTCCTAGGCCTCTAGACGAAGGGGACAACGTACTGCTTACATCTTTAATACAAAAGCCCGTTCAAAACGTTCATTTGAACGGGCCTTGTTCTGGCGGAGCGGACGGGGCTCGAACCCGCGACCCCCGGCGTGACAGGCCGGTATTCTAACCGACTGAACTACCGC
>NZ_QTQD01000121.1:0-206 GCF_003858025.1 Burkholderia sp. Bp9004
ACCAGCTCGATCAGCTCGCTGTCGACGTCGACTTCGACCGGCATCAACTCGTTGTCCACGGGCCTCAGCTCGACCGATAGCTCGGTGGCTTCGCTGTCGACCTCCACGTCGACCGGTCTCTCGTCGGCAACCAGCTCGATCAGCTCGCTGTCGACCTCGACTTCGACCGGCATCAACTCGTTGTCCACGGGTCTCAGCTCGACCGA